>JBAUIL010000038.1:0-33291 GCA_049682915.1 Ahrensia sp.
CCTTGACGCCGCACTGCCTTTATGGTGTATCCGGCGCTACACGGATGGGCGATTAGCTCAGCGGGAGAGCACTTCGTTGACATCGAAGGGGTCACTGGTTCAATCCCAGTATCGCCCACCATCCAACCTCCTTTAATTTGTGCGGTTTTCGGCGCGAGAGCGCTGTAAGCGCTGTTGCCTTTCAAGCTCTTGCCACGCGATCGACCGATCAAAGGAACGCCACCAATCCACTCAAATTAACAGGCCCTGAGCCTATGCACAGGCTTCAATCAGCTCCACACCACAGCGTTCGCACAGCGCGCGGAACGCGTCGTCTTCAATCTTGTCAGTCACCAACACATCGACGTCTGATAGGGTAGCGAGGCGCATCGGCGCTGTACGGCTGAGCTTTGACGAGTCCGCAACAAGCATCGTGCGTCTTGCGTTTCCCATAATGGCTTGGGCTACACGCACCTCATGGATGTCATAGTCCAGCAGTACCCCATCTGTATCAATCGCTGACACGCCGACGACGGCAAGGTCGAGCTTGAAGCGGCTAATGAAATCAACAGCTTCCTCACCCACTATGCCACCATCGCTGCAACGCACCTTGCCGCCGACAATCACCACGTCGATATCCGCACAAAAGCGCAAACTCTCGGCAACATTGATGTTGTTGGTAACAACCAACAGCCCTTGATGGTTTTCAAGCGCACGGGCGACAGCTTCAGTTGTTGTGCCAATATTGATAAACAGCGATGCCTTGTCGGGCACAAGCTCCGCTGCGCGATGACCGATTGCCGCCTTTTCATCCGCCGCAATACTGCGGCGTGCTTCATATTCTAGATTTTTTTTGGTATCCGGCAGTTGCACACCGCCATGGAAGCGCACGACTTGGTTTTTTTCCACAAGCGCCCGCAGGTCCGCCCGAATGCTCTGGGCAGTAACACCAAACTCGGACACCAGTTCATCGACGCTTATTTTGCCACGTCTTTTAACCAATTCAACAATGTTTTGGTGACGATCAGACAAAGTCATCATATTTTCCCAAGTTACCCGCCAAGTATCAAGGTAAAGTCAAATCAATAGTTGAACCAGTCCAAAACGTCTAGTTGGTCACTGAAAAGTTATCTTTGAGCATTCAATTTTTTTATGAGAAGAGAAATGATGGAGATCAAAAGATGCGCTGATCTGCGGTTTGACAAACAAAATCGATCGCGCCAAGGGTGACGCAAATAGAACGATCTTGCGGGAAGCGACAGTGACGCACGAAAACCAAAACCCAGTCTACAGCTTGGACGACGTCCGTGATGCGGTGGGCAAAGAGGTCGGGCGTTCGGCTTGGCGCGTTGTCACCCAAGAAATGATCAACCAATTTGCCGATGCGACCGACGACCACCAATGGATTCACATAGACCCGGCGCGTGCGGCGGCGGAAACACCCTTTGGCGGCAGCATCGCGCATGGCTTTTTGACGCTGTCACTCTTGTCGACGCTGGCTTATGAGGCGCTGCCGACCCTTGAAAACCAGACCATGGGCATGAATTACGGCTTTGACAAAGTGCGCTTTAGCTCAGTTGTCAAAGCCGGGGCGCGGGTGCGCGCGGTGTTCATTTTGGCGGACGCCGACATCCGCCCTTCCGGCCGGGTGCTTGCGACCTATGAGGTTACCATCGAGGTGGAAGACACCATCAAACCCGCCCTGACCGCCACATGGCTGACATTGGCCGTGGTGCCACCGCCCGGACGCTAGAGCAATTCCGGTTCAGGATGGATCACGCAAAGCATCAGCAAACGCGTTTGATCACAGCGAAAGGCAGCAATCGCTCACTCAACCGGAACCAGAAATGCTCTAAACGTCGCGGGCAGCCGCTTCCAGCAGGTCGAACGCATAGCGTGAGAAAGACCGCCACACCTCCACGCGGAACACGGTCGGTTTGACCCGGTGCAGCACAATTTCAGCTTTTCCCAGCACGGTGCGCGACGCCGCGCCAACCGGGAAACTGGCCAATGACAAGTCTTGCGGGCAGCCGCCATTGACGACATCCGCCGCCGAGGGCCCGCTGACCAGGATTGCCGTGTTGCGGTGGCTGATATCGACCGCACTGTGCAACACGTCTTTTCCGCTCAAAGCATCAACCGGGTTCGCCTTGGTGTCATAGATCAGCCATTCATCGGGACCAAGCCACAAGGCGGTGCGGGTGCCTGCGCTGGCCGATGTTTTCGGTGCTGTCGGCAAGTCGACGCCCAGCGCCTTGGACAGCGCACCGGCCGCATCCGGCTTTGCCCGCAGGTTCACCCGGTAGGCATCGGGCGCCAATGTCAGCGCAACGCCCGCGGCGGCAAATACAACGCCTACCAACGGATGTGCGCGCTGCGCGGAAAGGTCAATCGCTGTGTCAGCCATTCACCCGGCCTCCTTCTTCATCCACAAACACGGTGCCGACCACTTCGACCTCAACAAAGCCATCGGTGGAGCCTGAAACATGCAGGGTCTCGCCCATGCGGTCACGACCGTTTTCCAGCAATGCCAACGCGATTGGCTGACCGGCATTTTCGGACCAGTAGGATGACGACACCCAACCCACGGTCTTCATCGGCACGCTCTGGTTCAGATCGGCAACAATCTGCGCCCCTTCGTCGACAACGGTTTTATTGTCCAGACTGCGCAAGCCCACCAATTGAAGCCGCCCATCGGCCACCAGATCAGGACGCTTCAGACCACGAATACCGACGAAATCGTCCTTCTTTTTGCCAACAGCCCAACCAAGGCCCGCATCATAGGGCGTCACCGTGCCGTCCGTATCCTGACCGACGATGATGTAGCCCTTTTCGGCGCGCAGCACATGCATGGCTTCAGTGCCATACACACAGCCGCCTGCAGCCGCCACGCGCTCGTAAAGCGCGTCCCAGACAGCGCGGCCATAATTGGCAGGCACATTGATCTCGTAACCGACCTCACCGGTAAACGACATGCGCATCAGACGGGTTTCAACGCCGCAGATTGCACCAGTTGCCATGCTCATATGCGGCAAAGCGTCGTTAGACAGATCTATACCCTCGATAAGCGGCGCGATAATCTCGCGTGCTTTCGGGCCCTGGATGGCAATCACCGCCCATTGCTCCGACGTCGATGTCAGCCAAACATCCAACTCGGGAAA
Source organism: Ahrensia sp. (assembly GCA_049682915.1). GTDB lineage: Bacteria > Pseudomonadota > Alphaproteobacteria > Rhizobiales > Rhizobiaceae > JBCDLI01. Next base: position 3,141 of record JBAUIL010000038.1, read on the forward strand.
TTCGGTTTGCAGATAATCTTCCATATGCGCCAGCACGCGCGGAGCGCCGCCGGTGGTCGTGGTCACGTGGAAACGGTCTTCAGCCAGCCGCCCGACAACACCGTCATCATAGATAAAGCCATCTTCACGGCACATAATGCCGTACCGCAACTTGCCGACACCCAGCTTCATGAACGGGTTGGTGTACAGGATATCGAGGAACTTCGCCGCGTCCGGACCGACAACTTCGATCTTGCCCAGCGTTGAGGCGTCAAACATGCCCGCCACATCACGCACCGTTTTGCACTCGCGATTAACGGCGGCATGCATGTCTTCACCGGCACGCGGATAATACCAGGCGCGCTTCCATTGGCCGACATCTTCAAACACCGCACCCAGTGCCACTTCACTGTCGTGCATCGGCGTTGTGCGGGTAACATCAAACAGTTTGCCCCGTGCATGGCCGATCAACGCGCCGAATGTCACCGGCGTGTAGGGTGCCCGGAACGTCGTCAACCCGACTTCCGGCAGGTCTTTGCCCAACACCTCAGCGGCGATTGCCAGGCCGTGCATGTTGGACAATTTGCCCTGATCGGTCGCCATGCCATTGGTGGTGAAGCGTTTGACGTGTTCGATGGAGTGGAAACCCTCTTGCACCGCCAAGCGAATGTCCTTGGCCGTCACATCGTTTTGATAATCAACAAATGCTTTGACGACCTTGCCCGCTTCAGCACCCTTGGTGGTGCCAAGCAAGGTGCCTTGCCAGCTTTGCGCGCCGGCCACGTTTGGCGGCGTTGAAGTCTTACCGTCCGCGCCAGCTTCCTTGCCAGCCCGTTCACCGGCGCCGAACGCTTCGCGCACCGTTTCATCCAGCGTATCCGTGCCGTTGCAGGCACCGATGGACTGGCAGTCCTGCACATTTTTGCCGGGCACAAAGCGCGCTTTGTCGGCGTCGTAAACAACCTTGCCGCGCGACTGTGAGTACATGTGCACAGACGGTGTCCAACCCGCTGACATGATGATCGAATCAACAGCAATAATCTCTGACGCGCCCTCGCCCTCAACCGGCTCGACACTCATCGAGGCCACACGAAGCTTGCCGCCAGCACCGGTGACCGCGTGACCGGTCAGAACGCGAATGCCCGCTTCGCGTGCCGCCGCGACAAGCGCGCTATCAGCATTGTCACGGGTGTCGACGATGGCCGCAATCTTGGCGCCAGCCGCGTGTAGGTCCATCGCCGCCGCGTAAGCGCTGTCATTGGCGGTATAGACGCCGATATTTTTGCCCACCAGCACACCGTGATGGTTGAGGTAGGTGCGCGCCGCCGACGCCAGTAAAATGCCGGGCCGGTCATTATTGGCAAACACCATGTGCCGCTCAATCGCACCGGTGGCGATAATCGTCTGCTTGGCACGCACCTGCCACAACCGCTCACGCGCTGTGGCAGCATCGGGCCGCGCCACATGCTCGGTAATGCGCTCGTTGAGGCCGACAAAATTTTGCGCGTAATAGCCAAATGCCGTGGTGCGCGTCAGCACCCGCACATTGTCCATCGCTTCCAATGCGGCAACGGTTTTTTGTGCCCAGTCAAAACCGGCCATGCCGTCAACGGTGACGTCCGTTTCATAGCGCAATGCACCGCCCATGGTGGGCTGTTCGTCACAGATGATCACCTGCGCGCCGGTTTGCGCCGCCGCCAGCGCCGCGCTGAGGCCCGCAATGCCGCCGCCCATCACCAGCACATCGCAATGGGCATAGCGCGCGGCATAATGGTCAGGGTCAGGCTCGGTCGGCGCATCGCCAAGGCCAGCGGCCTTGCGGATAAACGGCTCATAGACCTTCTCCCAGGCCGAGCGTGGCCACATGAAGGTTTTGTAGTAGAACCCGGCAGCAAAAAACGGTGACGCCAGATCATTGATCGCGCCGATGTCGCGCTCCAGCGACGGCCAGCGGTTTTGACTGACGGCGTTCAAACCATCATAGATTTCCTGCGTGGTCGCACGCACATTGGGCACGGTGCGTGCATTGTCGCGGCGGATGCCGACAAGCGCGTTCGGCTCTTCCGGCCCGGCGGTCACAATGCCGCGCGGACGATGATATTTGAACGACCGGCCCACCAAGTGCACATCATTGGCAATCAGCGCGGCAGCCAGCGTGTCGCCCTCAAGGCCGGTATAGGTCTTACCATCAAAGGTGAAAGTAACTTGCTTGGCAGGCGTCAAACGGCCCTTACCCAGAACACGGTTTGGTTGGCTGGTCATGTTGTTTCTCCCAACACATACACGGCGTCATACCGGAACTTGATTCCGGTATCCACGTACGGAGCTATGGATTCCGGAATCAAGTTCCGGAATGACGATGGAGATAGGCTCATGCTTTGACCTCATCATCATTGGCAGCGGTTGCAAGGTCCGGCTTGGGCTCGCCCGCTTTGTATGTCATCACAAATTTGTCGCTGACCGTGTCGCGCACCGCGTTGAAAAACCGCGCGCAGCCATGCACGTGGCGCCAGCGCTCATAGGTCAGTCCTTTGGGGTTATCGCGGTAGAAAAAGAACTTCGCAAACTCATCTTCGGTAATCGACGCAATGTTTTGTGGCCGCGCAATATGCGCTTCACCCGCATGGGCAAACTCAATTTCCGGACGCTCTTCAGCGCAATAGGGGCAGTGGATTAGCAGCATGGCGGGCCTCTTTAGTGCGCAACAGCGGCGGCAGCCGCTTCGTCAATCAGCCGGCCGGTGTTGAACCGTTCCAGCGTGTAGCCTTCATTGATTGGGTGCGGATTGTCGTTGGCAATCGTGTGCGCAAACACATGGCCGGAACCCGGCGTGGCCTTGAACCCGCCGGTGCCCCAGCCGCAATTGACATACAGCCCGGAGACGGGTGTCTTTGCGATAATCGGCGAACGGTCCGGCGTCACATCGACGATACCGCCCCATGAACGCAGCATTTTCATGCGCGTGAAGACCGGGAACATTTCACAGATCGCATCCAGCGTGTGCTGGATAATGTGCAGGCCACCGGTCTGGGAATACGATGTGTATTGGTCGGTGCCCGCGCCAATCACCAATTCGCCCTTGTCGGACTGGCTGATATAGGCGTGCACGGTGTTACTCATCACCACGCAAGGGAAGCACGGCTTGACCGGCTCCGACACCAGCGCCTGCAGCGGAAAGCTTTCCAGCGGCATGCGCACATCAGCCATCTCCATGACATGCGATGTGTTGCCCGCGGCAACGACGCCCACTTTCTTGGCACCGATAAAACCGCGCGAGGTTTCTACACCCGTCACCTGCCCGTTGCCCGAACGGCGGATAGAAGTGACTTCACAGTTTTGGATAACGTGCACACCACGCGCAGACGCAGCGCGCGCATAGCCCCATGCCACCGCATCATGGCGCGCCGTGCCACCACGGCGTTGAAGCGCTGCGCCCATAACCGGATAGCGCGCATCTTTGGATGTGTTGAGCGGCGGGCAATATGCTTTGGCCTCTTCCGGCGTCAGCCATTCATTGTCGACGCCGTTGAGCCGGTTGGCATGCACATGCCGCTTGAAAGACTGAACATCGTGCACATTGTGCGCCAGCATCATCACGCCGCGCGGCGAATACATGACGTTATAATTGAGGTCCTGGCTCAGACCTTCCCACAAATTGACCGCATGATTGTAAAGCCCTGCGCTTTCATCGTAGAGATAGTTCGACCGGATAATGGTTGTGTTGCGGCCTGTGTTGCCACCACCCAGCCAACCTTTTTCCAGCACAGCAACATTGGTGATGCCGTGCTCTTTCGCTAAATAATAGGCCGTTGCGAGGCCATGACCGCCCGCACCGACGATAATCACGTCATACTCGGCTTTCGGCTCCGGATTATCCCATTGCTGCCCCCAACCCTTATGGGCGCGCATCGCTTCGCGGGCGACGGCAAATCCTGAAAAACGGCGCATGGCAACCTCCGGTAAAAATCCTGATTGACGTTCATTTGCATACTGGCAGAATCAAAACCAGTCATTTTGCGACCATAAAAGACGCGTCAGATGTTCCTGACACTGGACAATTGCGCCTCTTATTGATAGTTAGCGCCCAACCGCAGGGCATTCGCTCAAGCGGATGGAACCTTATTGCCATTGAAAGCTTTTTGTTTTTGGTTGGCGCGCCTTGGTTGCGTCTGCGAAATGTCTTGGATAGTCAACAATTTAGATGATCTTTGATCAAAGGAACGGGATTAACGTGCAGGTACTTGTCCGCGATAACAATGTCGACCAGGCGCTTCGTGTGCTGAAAAAGAAAATGCAGCGCGAAGGCGTTTTCCGCGAAATGAAATTGCGCGGCCATTACGAAAAGCCGTCAGAAAAGCGTGCGCGTGAGAAAGCTGAAGCCGTTCGCCGCACCCGTAAACTTGCCCGTAAGCGCGCCCAGCGCGAGGGCCTGCTCGGCGGTCGTACCGGCGCTCAGTAATTGATCTGCCGCGATTTTGTCGCCTTTTCGATAAATAATGGTGCGACCGCATGGCCGCGCCATTTTTTTTGTTCGATGATGGCGGCCATCGCTTAGGAGTTGGGGGAAAAAATGTCACGTTCTGTATCTGCTGCTCACATTGCTCAAGGCGGCAACCGCGCGCGCTCTTCCGGCATGGCAGTGGCGCTCTTCGGCCTGTTTCTGGCAGGGTGCAGCACCACCGGCGCACCGGGCGAATTTGTGCGCTTGGACGCCGCCCAAGGCAGCCAACAAAACATTACCTCATTGACCGACGTGATCCGCTCCAACCCCAATGACGCAAACGCCTACAATGTGCGCGGCTCGGCATTCGGCCGGTCGGGCCGTTATTCAGAAGCGCTCAATGATTTCAACACAGCCATTCAGCTGAACCCGAAATTCTTTGAAGCTTATGCGAACCGTGCCTTGATCTATCGCTTTACCGGCGATTTGGCCGCAGCCGCAACCGACTATAATTCAGCACTGCAATTAAACCCGCGCTACGACAAGGCCTATATCGGTCGCGGTGAACTGTACCGCCGCGCCGGCCGCGACACGGAAGCCTTCAATGATTTCCAGCGCGCCATCCAGCTCGACACCACAGATCCGCGCGCCTATCACCGCCGCGGCCTTGTGTATCAAAGCCGCTCGCAGCACCAATTCGCCATTGATGATTTTTCAACGGCAATCTCGCTGCAACCGGACGCGCCCGAGCCCTACAATGCGCGTGCGATTTCCTATTTGGCCCAAAACCAAAAGGAAAACGCCTTTGATGATGCCAACTACGCAATCCAGCTGGATAAGCAGAACGCCGAAAGCTGGGCAACCCAAGCGCTCGCCCACGAGGCCAAAGGTGACACAGCAGCCGCTCAAAAATCTTTCCAGCAAGCACTCAAGCTCGACCCGCGCTATGATATCGCCCGCGAAGGTTTGGCACGGCTGGGCGGGTAGAACCGCTAAGCCTCGCCGGTCTGAGGCCTCGGCTTTTCACTCAAATCCATCGCCGCCGCCAACACATCAAGATGGTGCTTTGCGGCGTCAGGACCCAAAGCACTTGCAATCCAAGCGGTTGGGTCAACCAGTGTCGCGCGGGCGCTCGGCAACCAATAGCTTGTGTGGGTAAAACAACGACTGGTCCCATCGCGCAGAATCGTCATGTTCACATCTGAAATGCCGATGCCGAATAGCGCCCTCAAACTGCCTGAAACCACATCACCCTTGAAGACACCGCCTTTCGGATCGTCATAGATATTGGTCCAGCGCGTGGCAGCAAAGGCGGCGGTGTGCCGGGCGAATAGTGTGCCGCTGCTTTCATAAACCAACGGATTGAGACCGGCATCATTCGCATTCAGCATCTGGCCTTCAGCGTCGTAAAGGCGAGGCGGCAGCGTTGGCAGCAGCCCCTTTTCAATCAAGGTTTGAAAAGTCTCACGGTCATCGCTGAGCAGGAACTCCGCATGGGTCAACGGACTACCGATTGTCACAAAATCCGAAACCCGCCACGCCTGAGCTGTTTGGGCTAGATCAGCGCACACGCTGCGCTGTTGGTCGCGCAAGGTGTCAATCTCAAACGCCTCCTCGCCATTCTCCCACTGAGCCATGAGGTCGCCAAAGCGCTTCAAGGATCGCAATCCCTGCGCCGATGAAACGCCACCGCGTACAGGGCCACACTCCATCCATAAATGGCGAAGAAGATCGTAAGCGATGATGCTCCCGAGCGAATGTGCGACGACAATCACCCGATCATAATCGGGAACCGCATCCGCATCGATCTGGCCATGCGCCGGATGTGCGCTCATGCCATGCAAAGCGCGCAACAAAGCCAAGCCGCGGTTTATAACTTCGGCACGCTTTGCCACGGTTTCAGGCTTGATTTGCGTGTAGCGTGCAACGTCACCGACATAGGGAATGAGAAAGCGCCTGACCCCGTAGATGATCCCGCCCAAAATTGCTGCCAAATATGTTGCGGGATGCCCAAGTAGGACGTCATGAATCCCAAGCCAAAACATTGGGATGACAAAAAGTGCGACGAGGCCAACGCGCAGCGCCGCCGCCACCCACTTTTCTTTGGACGTCCGGTCGTTGCGCAACAGCACCTTCATCATCCAACCCAACAAACCAAGGCCGAGCGCAGCTACCCCAAAACTGACCCATCCATCGTAAGTTTGCCCGTCGATCAACGTGAACACAGTCAGTACCGCCAGCAGCACGATGAGCATCGTGAGCGCCCAAAGCCCGTACCACGGCCACCGGACATGCGGCGGCACATCACCAAAGCGCTTCATCAGCAGCCCGGAAACCCACGCTTTAACATCATCAAACGTGTTGCCGGCCATGATGTCGGCCCAGTAAAACTCGTAAAAGTCGGTGCGACGGGCATCCTCTCCCTCCGAATTCACCGTTGTGACACGGTATAGTTCGCGCGAGCCGGTACGCCGGTCCGGCACGTAGACAAGCTTGCTGCCCGCAAGTGCATCCGCTTTGCCCAAACCTTTGAGAATATTGTCGAGCGTCTCGCCCGGCTTCTGCTCACCAATGCCGTGAACGACAACCACCGCTTGGCGCGATGCACTTTTTGCTTTGGACGCCTTGGCCATTGTCGTGCTCCTAGCCTACGACGAGAGCTTGCTATAAACATAGCGCAGCGTAAACCAACGTATATTTCACGTTTGGATCACTCCCTTGGGGGCACCGTGAGCCGCCGGGGGCAAGCAGCGGTCGACGCAGGCGATCTGAGCCCATAAACAGACCCCGAAGACCCATCACACAAGGAAACAGTGCCAGAAATGATCAAGCACATTGTTTTATTCAAACCAGCTGAGCACGCCGACGCTGACGACATTTCAGCGGTCTTGGCTGGTTTGGCAACGCTATCGGACAAGCTGGAAGGTGCCAGCCAATTCCGGGCTGGTGCCTGTTTGACGGAAGATCCGGTGTCGCGCGGCTACAGTCGCGGGTTCACGATTGAATTTGAGGGCCCACAAGCGCTGCAAACCTATCTAGACCACCCGACGCACAAACAACTGGGTGCGCAACTGCTGGCAGTCACCCAAGGCGGCATTGAGGGCTTGCTTGTAATGGACCTTAAGTGCCCGGACTGACCTGAGCACTAAACTGCCTGTAATATTTTTTCAGCATCAGCAGACGTGCGCCCAGTAATTTTGGTACGTCGCCGCAGGAAGCGCGGAGCTGAACCTCTTCGACCACATAGTTGGTCTCCAGCAAATAGATGATGTTGGCCTCGTTAGCGCCCGCCATGCCGATGCGCATGTAGTCGCGTTCAAACGCTTTTTTTGTCTTCAGACCAGAAGCAATCAAGGCCGGCGAGGCGTCAAGCTCTCTCTGCTCCGCCGGTGCGTTATTGTCATAGGCAATCAGCTGAAACTGATCAAACGCGGCGGTGACCGCTTCGCCGAACTTTGTTGGGTTGACCGTGCTCACCTTGGTAGAACCGCCGGCACAATCGTAAATGCCAAATGTTTTGTGCATCACCGACACGATGGCGACATCGTCAGTAAGGTGCATATAGATATTACAGTGTTTGATGGGGTCAGGCTTTTTGCGTCCAAGATTGAACATTCAACACTCCGCTCGTCATGCTGCGCCATGGCAGGTATCGAGCCTTATCAGTGGAGTGTTCACACGCAGTTTCACGGGCCATGGCTTATGCGAATTTGGTAAACAAAAAATGCGCGACGATGGCGCCGCGCATTCTTATTGTTCAACCTTCTAAACAGGTATGTCGGAAAAACCGACTTAGTCTTCCAGCGCCTTGTTGATGTCTTCAACCATCTTCTTGGCGTCCGCAAACAGCATCATCGTGTTATCGCGGAAGAACAGCTCGTTTTGCACGCCCGCATAGCCCGATGCCATGCCGCGCTTGATGAACAGAACCGTGCCTGCGTTCTCGACGTCCAAGATCGGCATGCCATAGATTGGTGACGATTTATCCGTCTTAGCGGACGGGTTGGTCACGTCGTTGGCACCGATGACAAAGGCCACATCTGCCTGGCTGAACTCGGAGTTGATATCTTCCAGCTCGAACACTTCATCATAGGGCACATTGGCTTCCGCCAACAGCACGTTCATGTGGCCGGGCATACGACCGGCAACCGGGTGGATGGCGTATTTCACTTCCACGCCCGCATGTTTGAGGTTGTCTGCCATTTCACGCAAAGCGTGCTGGGCCTGCGCAACCGCCATGCCGTAACCGGGCACGATGATGACCTTTCCGGCATTTTTCATCAGGAAGGCCGCATCATCAGCAGCACCCTGCTTGACCGGACGTTCTTCAGCATCGCCACCGGCGCTTGCTGCGGCATCGTCACCACCAAAGCCACCCAGAATGACCGAGATGAACGAGCGGTTCATGCCTTTACACATGATGTAAGACAGGATCGCGCCCGATGAGCCCACCAGCGCACCGGTGATGATCAATGCCAGATTGCCCAGCGTGAAGCCGATGCCCGCCGCTGCCCAACCGGAATAGGAGTTGAGCATGGAAACGACAACCGGCATGTCCGCGCCGCCGATTGGGATGATGATGAGCACACCCAAAACCAACGACAAAAGAACAATCAGCCAGAAAACAAAATGGCTTTCAGTCGCGATCAGCACGCCGACCAGCACGACGATCGCAATCGCCAAACCAAGATTGATCAGATGGCGACCCGGCAGCGTAATCGGCTTGCCGGACATGCGCCCGTCGAGCTTCAAAAACGCGATGATCGAGCCGGTGAAGGTGATTGCACCGATGGCCACGCCGATAGAGACTTCAATCAGCGCAATCGGCTTGATCGAGCCTACCGCGCCGATGCCGAAGGACTCAGGCGAATAAATGGCTGCTGCAGCCACCAGCACCGCGGCAAGGCCGACAAGCGAGTGAAAACCGGCCACCAATTGCGGCATCTGCGTCATCGCAATGTTGCGTGCGACATAAGCACCGACACCACCACCGATACCAATACCCAGCAAAATCAAGATTGCCCCGCCAAATCCGGGTGCGCCCAAAATCAGCGTGGTTACAACGGCAATACCCATGCCGATCATGCCGAACATGTTGCCTTGGCGGCTTGTGGTCGGGTGGCTCAGCCCGCGAAGGGCCAAAATAAACAATATCCCGGAGACGAGATAGAGAAATGCGGCAAAATTCTCAGACATCAGCGTGGCCTCACTTCTCTTTTTTCTTGTACATGGCGAGCATGCGTTGGGTTACCAAAAACCCGCCAAAGATGTTCACCGATGCCAGCACCAGCGCGATAAAACCGAAAGTCGTCGCCATGCCGGACGCGGACAAACCCACCGCGAGCAAAGCGCCAACAACAATCACCGACGAAATCGCATTGGTAACCGCCATCAAAGGCGTGTGCAGCGCGGGCGTCACCTGCCACACAACGTAATAGCCAACGAAAATCGCCAGAACGAAAATCGAAAACAGAAACAAAAAGTCGCTGACACCACCTTGTGCGCCTTGCGCAGCAACAGCAGCTGCCGCTTCCGGCGCATTGGCCACTGCCTGCTCAGCCGCGGACTTTACAGCGTCAACGGCACTGTTGAGGCCTTCAATGGCTTGATCTAACGAGGTATCGCTCATGACGCGTCCCCTTCACTTTTTTCTGGAGCAAAATTCGGGTGGACCACGGCGCCGCCATGGGTCAGCAACGTCGCTTTGATCAATTCGTCTTCGTGGTCAATCGCCAAAGCGCCGCTTTCCTTGTCAATCATCGTTTCAAGGAATGTGTAGAGGTTTTTGGCATACAGCAGCGACGCAGAGGCGGCGACACGGCCCGGCATGTTGATCCGGCCGACAATCGATACGCCATTGTCTGTTTCAACAACCTCGCCCGCCTTGGCACCCACCACATTGCCACCGCGTTCGACCGCCAGATCGACGATCACCGAACCCGCTTTCATCGATGCCACCATCTCAGCCGATACCAGCTTCGGTGCCGGACGACCCGGAATAAGCGCTGTTGTGATAACGATGTCCTGCTTGGCAATGTGCGAAGCCACCAGCTCGGCTTGCTTGGCTTGATACTCAGCCGACATTTCCTTGGCATATCCGCCAGCAGTTTCTGCCGATTTGAATTCTTCGTCTTCAACCGCGATAAATTTACCGCCCAAAGACGCCACCTGCTCTTTGGACGCGGGGCGCACATCGGTTGCAGACACAACCGCACCCAAACGCTTGGCGGTCGCGATGGCTTGCAAGCCCGCAACACCTGCACCCATGACAAACACGCGCGCCGCAGGCACCGTGCCAGCGGCCGTCATCATCATCGGAAAAGCGCGATCATAGGCAGAGCTTGCTTCGATGACCGCTTGATAGCCCGCCAGGTTAGCTTGCGACGACAAAATATCCATGGACTGCGCGCGTGTGATCCGCGGCATGAATTCCATCGCAAAGGCTGAAACGCCAGCAGCGGCCATGGCAGCGATGTCGTCTTTGGCGTCATACGGATCCATGGTCGCAATGACGACGGCACCTTTTTTGTATTTTTTCAGTTCACTGGCGGAAGGCCTGCGGACTTTCAAAATAACATCGGCATTGGCGCTATCTTTAGCGCTTCCGATTGTGACACCGACCGCTTCATAGTCGGCATCAGTCATGCGCGAGCGGTGACCTGCCGCCTTTTCCACCACAACGCTATGGCCTGCGGCCACCATGCGCTTGGCTGTATCGGGTGACAGCGCCACACGCGGCTCAGTCGCATCGGTTTCTTTTGGAACAAAAACGGTAATCGCCAAAGCAATCCCCTCCTACACGTGCACCCAACATCGGATGCATCAAATATGGCAGCAAGCCTCACAGCAAGCATGCGATGGCGCAGCCACAAATAGCTGCGCCTCCCCCGCGTTAGTTGATCAAAGAATGAACCAAGACAAGATCAAAAGCGCAATAAACACCACTGAACCGCCGATGAAACCGCCACCGGCAAAGAAGCCGAACGCCATCGCCGCCAACAAGGCAACGCTGGTAACAGTCACAATTTTGCTGCCCGACAAAAACATCTCATAGGTTTTTTCGTGCTCAGGGTAGTCCATCACCTTGTTTTCATCCGCTTGGGCACCAGTGTCGCCATTGGCCATCGTCGTCATCTCCGATAAATTTGATCGTAAAGATGCGATAAACAAAGCGACAAGCCGATGCAAGTGCTCCCAAAGGGGCCCTTTCGAGACAAGGGGCAAAATTTTGCTATTGTGGCAGCCTGACGGTCTTTTTGCCGCAGTTACACACAGCTCGGCTTCACCAGTGGCGCATTCTCAGACACACGGTCACCGAAAAGCGCCCAACGCTCGTCATCATCATAGTTGAAAACCGGATGGCGCGCCGCAATTGACGGCAAGCTAGCGTGCGATCCGCCGAACATGCTCACATCATGGGCATAATGACCAAAGCGTTGCGGCGGCGCCAGCATCGTTGCTTTAAATACGCGGCGGTAAAACGCTGAATGGGCGTGCTTGATCACCGCCAAACAATAATCGGCATTGAAATGAGCTGTTGCGATATGGCCCAAACGCAGCGTCAGCAGCGCCAAGCCCGGCAAGTTGCGACCCTTCTCCACATCGATGGCCAGCCGGCTGGGATCAATAAATGACATGCCTTGGTCGACCAGCGGGTTAAAGACGCCGGGAAATAACTCGACCGGCAAGCCAAACCGCGCATTCGCGTTCAAATGTGAAACCCGCAATGATGATACCAGCTCGCCATGCGCATAGATGCCGAAAACATAAGCATTGGGCTGAAAGTCATGGCTTTCCAAAATCATGTCGCCCGGCGTCGGCAAATACATGCGGCTGTTCAGGCAGGCCTGCTTTCGCAATCGTCCGATCTGCTCAAAATCATCTTCACTCGTCGCCAATTTATAGGACAATTGGGCTGCTGTTGATTTGACTTTTTCTGCGCTGACCAAAGCCTGAGACACCAGGCCAACCCCCGATCGCACAGAGCGACTAAGTTCCGCTACCCCACTCACAAAAATGCCTTCCCCTGCTTACAGCGTTAGAGATAACCCCCATCCCTAACGAACTGTAAACGGAGCATTTCAGATTTCGCAACGAAAATTTGGCTTTTCGTTGTTTTTACAACCGGATTAACCAGAAATACCAGCATGACGCTTAATCAGGTTGGTTAATTTAATTGCTGGTGCTGGAATAACTTAGGAAACTTTCGAATTCGCCTGTTTTTTGGGGTAGGAATGCGAAAGCAAGTCGACAAAAGCCTGCTGCGGCAAAGCCGGTGAGAAAACCCAGCCCTGAATATTGTCGGAGTGCATTTCCTCGCGGATCAGATCAAGGTGCGCGTTATCTTCGACACCTTCAATCGTCACCTTCTTACCCAGAATATGACAAAGCTCGGTAATGCTCTTGAGCATGGCCCGGCGGCGCTCATCTGTCACGATACCATTGACGAAACTGCGGTCAATTTTAACGCGGTCCAGCGGCAGCGTGTCGAGATAGCTCAGACTTGATTGGCCTGTGCCAAAATCGTCAAGGGCTATCTTGATGCCGTTTTCGCGCAACGCACCGAGCGCTTTCTCCATCATGCAGCGGTCACGGATCACTGCAGTTTCGGTTATCTCCAAGTCAAGACGCCATCCCGGCAGACCACTTCGCTCCAATGCTCCCTCAATCTCCCGAACAATCCGCATGTCCTGAAAATCAAGCGCCGACAAATTGACCGAAACGCGCACACCATTGGGCCAGCTTGCGCAATCTTTGCAGGCCTTGTTCAGCACCTGGATTGTAATGTCCCAAATCAGCCCGGTTTCCTCAGCCAAGGGAATGAATTCGGCAGGCGAGATTGGTCCATGCTGCGGGTGTGTCCAACGGCACAGCGCCTCTGCGCACTCGATTTTGCCTGAATAAGTGCCGATGACCGGCTGGTAGAAAACTTCCAACGCATCGTCATCGACTGCTTTTTGCAGATCGTTCTTGATCATCTGACGGTGCTTGAACTTGGCGGCCATACCGTCATTAAACAGCGAATAATTGCCTTTGCCATTTTGCTTGGCATCATAGAGCGCAATGTCGGCGTTCATCATCGCGTCATTGAGCTCAAACGCATCGGACGCACAGAAGTAAGAACCGATGCTCACGCCGATTTTGACCGTGTCGCGCTCTAACCGGTACAGTCCACACAGTTTGGTTGACAGCTCCCGTGCGAAGTCTTCGCGATCAACAACATCGTGTTTGAACACGATAAACTCATCCCCTCCAAGGCGGCTGATGACAGTGTGCTCGTCAGCGATTTTCATCAACCGTTCTGCAACACCGCGCAGCAACAAATCGCCCTGCAAATGGCCGATTGAATCGTTGATATTTTTAAAGTCATCCAGATCCACCACGACGAGCGCCACATCGGCGGGCTTCTTTGCGTGATCGCGCAGAACATTGTTGACCAGCGTTTCAAACCGGCTGCGGTTCGGAATGCCTGTCAGTGAATCCATCCGCGCCAAATGCTTGATCTTGGCAACCGATTTTACCCGCGAGGTAATATCTTCAACAACGACAACCTTGCTGCGGCCGGTTCCGGTGCGCACGCTGAACTCAAAATAACGACCTGCGGAGTCCTGAAGCTTCTGACGGCTTCCATCATCGGTATTTGCAGCCTCGAAAATCGCACGCAAAGCGGCGCGTTTGCCTTCCAGCGATCGGCCCGCAACCGTGCTGTGACGCAGCAGCACATCATAGGCGCGCCCGTCGACATCCAAATCCTCAGGCAGCTCAAACAAATCGCGGGCTACCTGATTGATAACCTCCACGCGGTTGGCTTCATCCAGCATGATCAAGCCGTGCGCCATATTGTTAAGCGCAGCGTTAAAGCGGCCCGCTATCTCACCAATCGTGTATTGACGCCGCACCGCGTGTTCAACCGGGCGTCTGACACCATCCATGATGCTGAATACCAAAGCCGCATAGGGCAAAGTCAACAAGACCAGCGTCAGGTGCAAAATGTCCTGCACGAACAAAAATCCGAAAAACGGCGGCGAAAACGCACCAATCAAGGACCACCGCGCCAAAAGTTTAGAACCGTAAAGGCGCCCAACAATGGTTGGCACCAGCGAGAACAATAATGTCAGACTGGCAATACTGGTGAACTGACTTTCAGCCTGATCCAAGCCAACAAAGGTGACAATGCCCAACACCGTGGCCGTCAGCGCAGTTGATATGGTGTAGCGGATTTCCCATTGGCGTACCCAGCGGCGGTGCGCCTCTGTAAGCGTGCCCGCATATTGGTCGCGCTCGGCAAAATAGTGTTGTGTCTGACGGTAGCGCCACGCTGACAAGACGCATGCCAACACCGCGAGCGGAATCACAACCGGATCACCGGAAGAAATGCCGATACATATGACGATGGCAATCTGCAAGACACAGCCGGCCACGAGTTGTTTGCGCCCCTGAAAGAGCGAGTCTATCATCGTGCTGTAAACGTCTAAATCGGCACGATTATGCGTGATTTTTTTTTGCATTCTGGTCCCTCAGGACCCAGAATGTCGAAAACCCTTTAAAATTTTGTATATCACAGATTAAATTGCCCCAAAATCGCACACAACCTACGGGTACATTGAGCGTATACGAATTATTAATTGATTTTTTCTTTTTAATTTACAATATAAAATATAAAATCACAGTATTAATTCGTGGAATAACCACCATCCGCACAAATGGTGGTTCCTGTCACAAATTGAGATGCATTTGATACAAGAAATAGTAGTGCGCCTAACATATCTTCAACGGTTCCAATCCGCCGCAACGGCGTCATGCCGCTCAAAACCGCCGCAAACCCTTGATTTAGACTTTGATTGGTCATGTCGCTGAAAAACCATCCCGGCGCAAACGCATTGATGCGGATGCCCGATTTTCCCCAATTGACCGCCTGCTGACGGGTCACGGCCTCAAGTGCCGCCTTGCTGGCACCATACGATGCCAAGCGCGCCATACCCTTATGGGCCAGCGCGCTGGAAACGTTGACGATGGAACCACCAACACCGTTTTTTGCCATTATGTGCGCAACCATATCGGTCAAGACCGCTGGCGCGATTGTATTGGTTTCCAGCAAAGCGCGAAACGTCTCGGGATTGGTGACGCCCGGCTTGCCATGGTCGGCAATGCCCGCATTGTTGATAAACGAGGTGATGGGGCCGAACTCACGTTCGATTTTTTCGACAACACTGCCCATAGCATCAAAGTCGGTCACGTCCGCCGCCATCTGGGTAAAGCCCGAAACCGGCTCCAGATTGGCGGCCACATGCCGCGAAATGCCAATCACGGTGGCTCCCCGCTTGGCCAATTGCTGCGCCGCGTAAAGGCCCAGACCTGACGATGTGCCTGTAATGACGCATAGCTGCGCACTGACATCAAAAATATCAACAGGATCGCTCATAAAACCACCTTCTTCACGCTTCGGTCCGGTATCGGCGCAATAAAGGCGCAGTGCAACCGCTCACCACAACGAAACAGTCGCCAGATTCACTATCTTCCAGTCCAACGGTGGAAAACACCCTCAGCCACCTGATCATCTAGACAATTGGTTCACTTTTTTTACCAGTTGATTGATTGCGAACGGCAACGGTGATAGCAGCCTTTGGAACAGGCAGGCACGTGTTTTTAACTAGACCGCGCGTCTGCAGAGTTGCACAGTGCCAAGTGTCCGTCAGGGAAGTGTTTATTGCAAACGCCGGGGGACATCGAAGGGGAGGAATATGCAAGCCTTATTGTCATTATCACGCAAGATCGACGGGGTGACAGCTTTTGTCGGCCGATCGGTTTCGTGGCTTATCTTGGTCGCTGTTCTGGTGAGTGCCGGTAATGCGACCTTCCGCAAAATTTTCGACAATTCATCAAACGCTTGGCTTGAGCTTCAATGGTATTTGTATGGAGCGGTGTTTTTGCTCGCCGCCGCCTATACCTTGCAGCGCAACGAGCACGTGCGCATTGACGTTGCCACATCAGGCCTCTCCAAGCGCACCCGGGACAAGATTGATCTGTTCGGTCACATCTTCTTCCTGATGCCGTTCTGCCTGTTGATGGTTTATCTGTGCTGGCCGTTCGTGGTCAATTCGTTCAACTCCGGCGACATTTCGGTCAACGCTGGCGGCTTGGTTCTCTGGCCTGCCCGCGCCATGCTGTTGGCAGGCTTCCTGCTCCTGACAGCTCAGGGCATTTCCGAAATCATCAAGCGATATGCGATCATCAAGGGCATCATCGAGGACGATCCGTCCACCCAACACGAATTACCCCCCATCATCGAAGAGCTTGAATCAGCCGCCGATTTAAACAAGCGGATGGACCACAAATGATTGAGATAATTGCACACAACCTAGCACCGGTCATGTTCATCTGCGTGATGGCGATGCTGTTGATCGGCTACCCGGTCGCTTTCACACTGGCCGCTGGCGGCCTCATCTTCTTTGTCATCGGCGTTGAACTATCCATCTTCGCGCCGAGCGAAATCACCTTGTCATGGCCGTTTATCGGGCTTCACCCCAGCCGGACCTTCGACATTATGCGCAATGACACGCTTCTGGCCATTCCGTTCTTTACCTTCATGGGCCTCATCCTTGAACGCTCACGCATGGCCGAAGATCTGCTGGATACAATTGGCCAGCTGTTTGGTCCACTGCGGGGCGGCCTCGGCTTTGCGGTTATTATTGTGGGCGCACTTTTGGGTGCAACCACCGGCGTTGTGGCAGCTTCCGTTATCGCCATGGGCTTGATCTCGCTGCCCATCATGATGCGTTATGGTTATGATCGCTCGGTCGCAACCGGCACCATCGCGGCAGCGGGAACACTGGCACAAATCGTGCCTCCTTCCCTGGTTTTGATCGTTATGTCGGACCAGTTGGGCCGCTCGGTTGGCGACATGTATGTCGGTGCGCTCTATCCGGCACTGATGATCATTGGCATGTACTGTCTCTACATTCTGCTGCTGACGATCATAGCGCCAAAAACCGTGCCTGCACTGCCGCCTGAAACACGCACCTTGGGTGGTGGCGTTTCATCACTGTTTGTCATGATCGCGCTGTCGGTTCTGGTCCATTATGTGATGTACAATTATATTGTGACTGGCTTGGAATATGAGTGGCGCTTCGTGACCGCTGCCTCCACAGCCACAGCATTTGCGTTGGCTACATCGTTGATCAACCGCGGCTTCAAGCTTGGGTTGATCTCACGTTTGGCGGAGCAGGTCATCATTGTACTGATCCCGCCATTGGCGCTGATCTTCCTGGTGCTGGGCACGATCTTCCTGGGCATTGCAACGCCAACCGAAGGCGGTGCGATGGGCGCAACCGGCGCCCTGATCCTGGCGCTGATCAAGCGGCGGTTGGATTTGACGACACTGAAAGAGGCGCTGGACTCAACCACCAAGCTTACCGCCTTCGTGATGTTCATTCTGATCGGTGCGCGGGTATTCGCACTCACATTCTATGGCATCAACGGCAAAATCTGGGTGGAAGAACTCTTGCTTTCCCTGCCAGGCGGCGAAACAGGCTTCTTGTTAGTCGTTACCGTGATCGTCTTCATCCTCGGTTGCTTCCTCGACTTCTTCGAGATTGCCTTCGTGATTGTGCCCTTGCTGGTCGGCCCTGCTGAAACGCTCGGCATCGATCTGATCTGGTTGGGCATCATTTTGGGCATCAACCTGCAAACCTCGTTCCTGACGCCTCCTTTTGGTTTCGCCCTCTTCTATCTGCGGTCGATTTCACCCAAGGAAGCGTGGGACGACGAAGTGACAGGCGAGCGCATTGAAGGCATTAAAACCACTCAGATCTACAAAGGCGTTCTTCCCTATATCGTCATTCAGTTCATGGCGATTTTGATCGTCATCTTCTTCCCGCAACTGGTTACGCATTACCGCGGTGAGGTGCAGGAGTTTAATCTTGATGATGTTCAAATCGACTTTGGCGGCGGTGCGGGCGGCGGCCTAGGTGGAGGATTGGGCGGCGGCTTGAACCTCAACGGCACACCACCAACCGATGGTGGTGGCGGCAGCAACCCGCCGGGACTGGGACTGCCCGGCCCGTTGAACCTCAACAACGCGCCACCCGCGATAAACAATTAAGAAAAAAGGGCGCGAAAGCGCCCTTTTTTGTGGTCTGGTGAACAGCCTGTGGCACGTAATAATTCGTCTGCCATCTTGTAACTGCGCCAGCCGACACCGACATGCACGCCAATCAACGCGGTGACACGATAGGAGAAGGCCATGATTGACCCGAAGAAAATACTCAGCGATTTCCTCGGCTCCAATATTCCCGGCACGCAAGACTCTGTGCAAGGCACAGCGCAAAAGGGCGTGCAACTGGCAAAAGATAATCCGCTGGCGACAGGCGCCATTGCTGCGGTCCTGCTCGGCACAGGCTTTGGCCGTTCACTGGCTGGCTCGGCTGTAAAAGTCGGTGGCGCAGCCGCTGTTGCGGGCCTCGCCTACAAGGCCTATCAAAACTATCAGGACGGCAAGACTGCCAGTGTTGAAGCGGCCGCCACACAGGAAGTGCTCCCACCACCGGCTGACTCGGAATTTGATATCTCAAAGTCCGGCGTTGACGATGAATTCGGCATCGTGCTCGTGCGCGCCATGATTGCCGCTGCACGCGCAGACGGACACATTGACGACGAAGAGCGCGTCCGCATTACAGAAAAGCTGGCGATGAGCGGCGTCGATACCGATATTGCCTCATTTGTGCGCGCCGAACTGGCAAAGCCGGTGGATGTGGACTCGCTGGTCAATCACGCGCAAAGCGAAGCGCAAAAGGTCGAACTCTACACCGCCTCGCGTTTGGCCATCGAGCCCAAATCGCGCGCCGAACGTGGCTATCTCGATATGCTGGCTGGTCGCCTCGGCCTACCCGATGCGCTGGTGGACCATATCGAAGCGACGATTGAAGGCGCCAAAGCCACCGCCTGATCGACGCAAAACCAACGCACAAAAAAGCCGGGGTCAATGCCCCGGCTTTTTCATTGATGCGTCTATCGCTCAGTCTGCGCCAGAAACAGCAGGCACAGCACCCGGCTTTGGTTTCACCACCCGCTGGATAAAGAACACCACTGCAGCAATTCCCGCGCCCATCAAATCGGTGATCAAACCACCCTCGATCAAAAACAGCGCGCCAACCACCAGCAAAATGCGGTTGAACCAAACCGCTGGCCGCTCGATGAACCAGCCCTGCACGCCAGCAGACAGCAGGTAAACACCGGCTATCGCTGTGATGAATGCGCGGATGATTTCAAATGCGGTGCCGTCCATCAACAGGGTTGAGTTGTAAAAGAACATGAACGGCACAATAAACGCGGAAATACCAATGCGGAACGATGTGACCGATGTCGCCATTGGGTTGGCGCCCGATATGCCCGCCGCCGCATAGGAGGCAAGAGCCACGGGCGGCGTTATCGCCGAGACTACCGCGAAATAGAACACGAAGAAGTGCGCCGTCAAAAGCGGAATACCAAGCTGCACCAAGCCCGGCGCCACCACCGATGCCGCCACCGCATAAGCCGCCGTTGTTGGCATGCCCATGCCGAGCAAAATGGCGATGCACATCGCGAAGAACATTGCGAGCAATTGCGATGTTTCTGCCAAGCCGAGCAGCAAGTTCGAGAATCGCGCACCAACGCCCGTCAGTGAAATCACGCCCACAATGATACCAGCGCACGCGCAAACTGCGATGATCTGAATGGACATGAGGCCCGACAATTCAAACGCTTTGGCAATAGACTTGATGCCCATGCGATACGGCGTTAGCCAGCTCACCACCGCCGCCGCCGCCGTTGCGAGAGTTCCGGCACGAATGACAGAATAGCCCATAAACAAAGCAACGATCAAAATGATAATTGGAATAAACAGATAGACTTGTTTGATCAGTTCAGCAAAAATCGGCAGCTCTTCTTTTTTCATGCCTTTCATGCCCAGTTTTGCCGCTTCAAAGTCGACCATGAAGTAAACTGAAACATAATACAAAATGGCAGGAATGATCGCCGCAATCGCGATGTCTTGATAAGCAATGCCCGTCACTTCAGCCATGATGAACGCGCCCGCGCCCATGATCGGCGGCATGATCTGACCGCCCGTCGAAGCGGCAGCTTCCACCGCGCCAGCAACCTTTGAGGAATAGCCAACGCGCTTCATCAGCGGGATCGTGAGCGATCCGGTCGCGACCACGTTACCCGCCGACGTGCCATTGATCATGCCCATCAAACCCGATGCGAAAATTGCCACCTTGGCCGGGCCACCACGTGCGCGACCGGCTGCGGCAAATGCGAAATTAACAAAATAATCGCCAACTTTCGACGCCTGCAAGAAACCCGCAAAAATGATGAAGAGGATAATGTATGTAGAGGACACAGCCGTCGTTGGCCCTAAAATTCCGGCGTCAGTGTAGACTTGGCTAAAGAAGCGCTGCCACGTCACAGCAGGCGAATTAAGTACGCCCGGCATAAATTGACCAACAAACACATAGACCAAGAAAATTCCCGCAATAACAACCAGCGCAAGACCGGCAACCCGCCGGGTCATTTCTAAAATCAACAACGTGCCTGCAACAGCAGCAATCGACATGCCAATAGGCGCAAAGGGCGTTCCGGTCGCATTTCGCATTTGCGTCCCGAAAATAATGATCAGGTAAGCCGCAACCGACACCCCGCAAATCGCCAACGTTATATCCGTCATTGAAACCGAACTGCGATCACGACTATCAAACCATGACAGCACGATACCGCCAATTGTCGCCAGCATAAGTGGCGCGCCAAACAACCATGTTTCATTAAATTTAATGGTCGGATCGATACCGTTCCACATTGTACCGTTGCTGATATCAACCGCAAACGAAAGCGCCATGCCAAGGCTAAACAAGGCAACCAAGCCAAGCACAATGCCAAGAATATTGAAAAGCGGCGCTGCCTTTGCGCCTTCTGGTGCAAACTCTCGGCCAGAGAAAAGCAGAAAGCCAAGCCCAAGCGCACCCGCCACGTGGATGATGCGAAAATTCCATGTTTCCATCGGCAGGTCTGGTAGCAATGGAATTTCAATCCCTGTCCAGTCGGAAATCGAAACGCCATTTAGCGCCAGCATGTGAAACAGCGCATAAAAACCGGCGTAAAAAGCCATGAACCAGCCAAGCTTACCAACGAACATGCGTCGATTTTTTTCAACCGGCTCATCATCGACGCCCTCTGCCTTGATCGGTTTCAAAACTTGATCATCCAAAGTGGTATCGGTCATGGTCTTCCTCCCCAGAAAGAAATTCTGCACTTTTATTGTATCAATTAATCAGATTGGCGCGGGTCAAACTGCAACAATCAAAATAATTAAATCAGACAAAAAAGGCCGCCATAACGACGGCCTTTCATTGTTTCATTTAAAGCGATTAGCCACCGTAAATCATGTCAGCCGGAATAGATGCACCGTTTTCGTTCATCCATTTTGCTGCACCAGCATGCCATTTGAGAACTTTGTTCTTGTCCCAGTTTTCAACCAGTGTTTCGCTTGCCGCTTTATGCACACCCATCATGCGCTCATGGTCACCCATAACTGCCTTGGTCGCTTCATAGACAAAGCTCTCTGGAAGATCGCAGTTTGCAATGCCGAAGTTCCACATGGAAACGGACTTCAAGTCACGGTCAAGCGTGGAGTAGGTGCCCGATGAGATCGTGAAGTCCGCAACCGGAAATTCTGCGATGATCTTTGCTTGCTCTTCATCCGTGAAGTCAACAAAGTTAATCTTTGTTTGCGCTTCAAGCTGGCTCACCGCCGGTGTTGGAATACCAACGGCAAACGCAACCACGTCCAACAGACCATCCTGCAACTGCGAACCCAGATCGTCCCAACCGCCATTACGACGTTCAAATTTCACACCAAGTGCTTCCAGCATTGCTGGAAAGTATGTGTCGGAAGTTGAACCAGCAGGGCCAAATCCAATTTTTGCGCCTTCAGGAATTTGGTCGATAGATGTGATACCTGTTGAAGACAAAGCCGTGATGCCAAACGGCGTCTTATACATCGGGAACATCGCACAAGCTTTGTCCATCATCAGGCCCGGTGCAATTGGGTTTGTACCCTTCAGAGACTCATTTGCAGGCCCCATTGTCGTCATGCCAAACGCTGCTTCACCTGTGTGAACAAGTGCCATGTTTTGCATTGGTCCGCCGGTTACTTCACCGCCGCCAGGTACGCCCAGATCTTCAGAAATCAATTTGGCGAAACCTGACCCATAAACGAAAAATGTGCCGCCTTGTGATGCGGTGCCGACAGTGAAGCTGGCAGGCCAGCCTGTCTTGTCAACATCCATGGCAGTTGATGCACCGGCTGTGACAATCAAAGCAACAGCGGAAACGGTTGCGGCGAAAAGTGACTTTTTCATGTGTAATCCTCCCTGGTAACACGCGGGCACCATATAGGTGCCTTCTATGCCAGACCGCAGCCTCCCTGCAGTCCGCACATAGCTGGGCATAGATTTGGACAAGGCGGGACGCGCTTCAAGTCCGAAATCAAACTTTGGTCAAATTTGACGCTAGAAGTCCGATTGGATGTGTCGATTTCGACCCATCGATTGAAAAACATGTGTTACTTTCAACCCAAATTGAGCAATCAGCCTTTGGCTATAAAAGTCTCGCGCAACAATTGGTGCTTTTGCATTTTCTCATACAGCGCTTTGCGCGAGATGCCGAGCGCCTCATAGGTTTGTTTCAGATTGCCACCGCTGGCGCGAAGCCGGTCAATCAGCAGCGCCCGCTCATGCGCCGCCATCTGTTCAGCCAGCGTTACTCCTGCGTGTTCCGGCACGAGGTGCTGCGCACTGCTCATCGCAGGCTCAATGCCCAACACAAACCGCTCTGCGACACCGCGCAATTGACGCACATTGCCCGGCCATTCCTGCCCCAAAAGCCCTGCGATAAAGCCATCGGGCAACACTGGCGCGTTTAGACCATGACGGGCGGCGTACTCGCTGACAAAAGCCGAAAACAACGTGCCAATATCATCAACCCGTTCGCGCAGAAGCGGCAGGCGCACCTGCGTGGTGGCAAGACGATAGTAAAGATCATCGCGGAACGTACCCTTGGCCACCGCTTCGCTCAAATCCGCGCGCGCCGCCGCAATAAAGCGCAAATCCAGTTCGATGGGGTCATTGGAGCCAAGCCGGGTGATCGTCCGGCTGGACAGCGCATGCAGCAGCTTGGCCTGCATCTCCACCGATAGAGAATCGATTTCATCGAGAAAAACCGTGCCACCCCGGCCATATTCAAATTTGCCGAACCGCGCGCGGATCGCCGACGGGAAAGCCCCCGCCTCATGGCCAAACAACTCGATCTCAATCAGGTTGGATGGCAACGCTGCGCAATTAATGTGCACAAAGGGCATCGCTGCGCGCGTGCTCTGTTCGTGGATCAACCGTGCGGCCAGCTCCTTGCCGGTGCCCGTCGCGCCGATCAGCATGATGTCGGTTTCGACCCCGGCCAGCGCCCGCAATTGTTTGCGCACGTGCACAATAGCGGGGGACTGACCCATCAACCGGCTTTCAGAATCGCCGCCTGATCGTTCGCGCAGCGCACGGTTTTCCAGCGTCAGCCGCCGTTTTTCCAAGGCCCGCCTAGCAGTTGCCACCAACTCGCTGGGCACATAGGGCTTTTCAAGATAGTCATACGCACCGCGCCGCATGCACTCGACGGCCAATTGCACATCTCCATGGCCGGTCACCATGATGACCGGAATGTCCGGGTCGACCCCAAGCACCGCATCCAGCAGCGCCATACCGTCCATATCCGGCATGCGGATATCGGTGACCACCACCAGATTTGCGCCATGCGCGACGCCGCCAAGGGCAGCAACGGCACCCGAAAACGGCACAACTGCAATATCGGCCAAATCAAAGGTTTGCGCTGCGGCAAGCCGCAGATGCTCTTCATCATCGACGAACACGACATGCTGAGTGTTCATTGGGCAGCCACGCTCTGCGGCACGGCCTGCTCAGCCGCCTGCTGGATGAGCGACATCCGGAACACCGCACCGCCCGTTTCATGGTTATGCGCGCTTAACTGCCCCTTGAAATCACGCACAATATTGTAGGAAATCGATAGGCCAAGACCAAGGCCACGACCGGGCTCCTTGGTGGTGAAAAACGGATCGAAAAGTGTTTTCAGCGCGCTTTCGGCAATGCCCGGGCCGTTGTCGCGCACATCAACATGCACCGTAGCCTCGTCGCTCGATACGTCGATCCACACAGTCGGCTCCACCTTCTCGCGGGTTGTGGCCGATGTTTGCGCGCTGGTCGCATCCAGCGCATTGCTGATCAGATTGACCACTACCTGCTGCAAACGCACCGGCCCGCCATTCACCCACAAATCGGCTTTGGAGCGGTCAAAGATGATGGTGGCACAGGCCTCGGCAATCTTGGGCTGCATCACCGCCAGCGCATCATCAATAATTGCCAGCAGTGGCACCGCCTTGGATTTGTCCTGCGGGCGGCGGGCGAAATTGCGCAAATGCTTGGCAATCGATGACATGCGGTCGGCAAGCACTGAAATCTGGCGTACATTGTCTGCCGCTTCCGCGCCGCGCGACCGTTCCATATAGGCGAGTGCATTCTCCGCATAGGCTTTCACAGCGGTCAGCGGCTGGTTCAACTCGTGCGACAAAGCGGCTGACATCTGCCCCAGGCCAGCCAGCTTGGCCGCCTGCACCAGTTCGGCTTGCGTTTGTTTCAGCCGCTCCTCGGTCGCGCGGCGTTCAGCAACTTCATCAACCAGTTGCCGGTTTGCCTGGTGGAGTTCCGCCGTGCGCTCGCTCACCCGCGCTTCCAGCATTTCCTGGGCCGCTTTTTGAGCGGCCATCCGCTCATTGAGCCGCGCCCGGCGCTGCCACCACAATGCGCCGACAAGTGCAGCCAACAACACGGTCAAAACCAACAGCGCACCGGTGGTGCGCGCCAAGGCATAGGCCCCGGCGGTTGGCGTCAAAATGCTGACGCGCCAACCCGCCCGCGCGATCAACCGCGTGCTGGCAATAAAAGTTTCCGTGCCCGCCTCTGAGGTTACATCAATCACGCTGTAGCGATCATTCAGAACCCGAACTGTATTTTCCAGCGGTTGAATCTGATCAACCGGAAACTGCTGGGCCGCTTCGATCTGCAAGCGCTTTTGCGCCGACAGGGGCACCATGGCGCGGAAATTCCAGTCGGGGCGGCTCGACATAAAGACAATGTCGTTTGAATCGCGCACGATGATTTCCGCCGCACCTTCGCGCCACGCGCCTTCAAACTGGTCGACGGCGAACTTGATCGCCACAACGCCTTTGATCCGGCTATCAATGCGCACCGGTGCCGCATAGAAAAACCCGCGCTCACCGGACTGCGTGCCCAGCGCATAATACTGCCCCAACCCGCCAGCCACCGCATCGCCAAAATAAGGCCGATAGGTGGCACGGTCAGCGCCATCGGGTGCCAGCTGAGGCACGGCCGCAATAGGCGTTCCGAAGCGGTTTTCGAGATAAACCCCTGTCGCCCGCAGCGCCACAGCTGTCTCGGCCAACAGCCTGTCGGCGCGGGCACGCAGCGCCGGATTGGTGGGATCGGCAACCAGCGCGCCAATTTCCGGCCGCGCGGCGATCAAGGCCGGTATCGGCGCATAGCGCTCAAGTGTCAGCCGCAACCCTTCCACCGCAAGGCGCAATGTCGCCGCCTGCTCATCCGCCGCGCGGATCAGAAAATAGCGCTCCAGCCTTGGCAGGGCGAAGACAGCCATCAACACAACCAACCCCACGACGGCGGCGGCAATGCCGACCATCAATGGACTTTTGCTGCGTCTGGCTTCACCTGCCACTAGCGATAAACTCCCGGATTGCATTTTGCTGGCTTTTTAGGCTCACGGCAGCCGCTGATCAATGTACGGCGTGGCGGGTATCATTAAACGCTTATTAATTTTGGTAAAATTGCATTAACCAAGCTTTAATCTATTAAGCGCACACTTTTATCTAAATCAGGTTTGATCCTCCCACAAACCTGTATCCCAAGGACGGTCTTCCTCCCAAAGACCGTCCTTAATTTTGCGCCCTATCCAGAAATGTTTCAATGCGGTCCAACGCGCGACTGATATTGTCGATTGAGTTGGCGTAAGATAGCCGAATGTACCCTTCGCCCAACACTCCGAAATCAGGGCCGCCAATGGTTGCAACACCAGCTTCTTCCAAAAGGTCCGAAGCAAGCGGTTTGGCTTTGTAACCGGTCTTGGTAACATTGACGAAGGTGTAAAACGCGCCCTGCGGCAGAATGCTGCTCAGCGTCGGCATGGCGTTAATACGCTCATGGACAAACCGCCGCCGTTCATCAAACGCAGCCATCATCACAACGACATCATCCTGCGGCCCGTCAATGGCGGCGATGCCACCAAACTGCGCCGGTGCATTGACACATGACCAGCAATTGACCGCCAGCTTGCGCACCTTATTGATCAACGCGTCAGGCCAGATAGACCAGCCCATGCGCCAACCTGTCATCGCCCATGTTTTGGACCAACCATTGAGCACGATCAGCCGGTCGGCAATCGCCGGATAAGCCAGCAGCGACGTCTGCTGCACGCCGTCATAGGTCATCACATCATAAATTTCGTCGGATAGAACAGCCACATCGGGCCGCTCTGCCAAGGTGGCAACCAGCGCATCAATTTCGGCTTTCGGCGTCACACCACCGGTCGGGTTTGCCGGGGAGTTCAAAATGATCAAGCGCGTCTTGTCGCTCAGCAAAGACGCCGCCTCTGCCCCGCTGAAGGCAAAGCCGTTTTCTTCCCGCATCGGGATCGGCACCGGCGTCGCGCCGGTTGCTTCAATCATCGAGCGATAAATCGGAAAGCCGGGATCAGGATACATGATTTCCACACCCGGCGCACCGAACAACAGGATGGCTGCAAACATGGTCGGCTTGCCACCGGGCATGATCATCACGTTATCCGGTGACACTTCAACACCGGTTGTTTGCAGCGTACGGCGCACCACTGCCTCGCGACACGCCAACAAACCATTGGCAGGCGTGTAGCCGTGATGGCCGTCACGCAGCGCCTTGATGGCAGCCTCCACAATGTGTGGCGGCGTTGGAAAATCCGGCTGGCCGATGCCAAGATTGATCACGTCACGGCCTGCGCTTGCCAAGGCTTGCGCCCGCGCCAGAACCGCAAACGCGTTCTCCTCGCCCATCCGGTCAAAAAACATCTGTGTCTGAAGCGTCATCTCATCCGCCTGCTGGCTATTGGTTTTCAAGACCGTTATGCGTAACTGCCCGATACCCGTCAATGAGAGCTGTGATGATTGAGCTTGACCAATGGTCCCCGCGCCCGTGGCCGACACATGAGCCGCTCTACGGTGACCACATCACCGTGCGCGGCTGGAATGGCGCCGCCCATGGCGAACAACTCTGGCAGGCCTTTGGCCGCACCAAGACAAACCAATTGCTCTATCATTTTGGTTGGCCGACCATGGCGACAGCCGCCGACCTGACTGAGCAGTTGCAAAGCCGCAATGATGACAAAAGCTTCGTCACATGCGTGTTTGAAGACAAGGAAACCGGCACCGCGCTGGGCATGGCGAGCTATATGCGGATCGACCAGACCAATGGCGTTATCGAAGTAGGCGCCGTCGCCCATGGCACGGGTTTGGCGCGCACCATCGCGGCAACCGAGGCGCATTATCTGATGGCAAAGCGCGCGCTGAAAACATGGGAATACCGCCGCTATGAATGGAAACTCAACAGCACCAACCAGCCATCGCACACCGCGGCCCAGCGCTTCGGATTCACCTATGAAGGCACGTTCCGGCAGGCAGAGGTCAAGCCCTATGGCAACCGCGATACGGCTTGGTATTCCATGCTCGACCGTGAGTGGCCGCAGATCAAAATGGCGTTTGAAAACTGGTTGAAACCCGACAACTTTCTGGCTGATGGCACACAAATCACCCCGCTCAGCACACTGACCGCGCGCCAACTGCCCTGCGCAAACATGGTTTTGCGTCGTGCCGACAGGTCGATGGCGAAAACCGCCACGGCGTTCCAAGCCGCAGCCTATGAGCGCACACGCCAAACCATCGGCGCGGCCCCCATTCCAACCCAATGGAATTACAAACAGGTGCTGGACGAATGCGAAGCCTGGTATGCATGCGACGAAGCGGGCTGGACGGCCCTGCTGATCCTACGGCCCGCCAACGACCATATGGTGCTGGAATCGATTGCCACCCGCGCCGACATCAAAGGCATGGCGTCGCCGCTGATGGAAATTGCCCTGCAACGCGCCCGCGCCTACCGCTATAATTCAATCAAGCTGATCACAAACGCAAAAAACAGCGCGGCGGGCTGGTACGAAGCGCTGGGATTTGCCATCTATGAGCGCGAAGAAAAACAGGATCGCACCATTTTGCACATGCGCAAAGCGGTTTGAACACGGCCTTGGGAGCAAAGAGATGGGTGACAGACTAAAAGGTAAAATCGCGGTGGTGACCGCTGCCGGACAGGGCATCGGCAAGGCCATTGCTGACCGGTTTACCGCCGAAGGCGCCACCGTTTGGGCGTCTGACATCGATGCATCGAAGTTCGACGGCCATGATTATGCCGATGCGCGTGCGCTGGACGTCACCGACACGACAGCCGTCAACGCCTATGCCGCCGAGGTTGGCGGCGTTGATATTCTCGCCAATATTGCCGGATTTGTGCACCACGGCACAGTGTTGGAATGCAGCGAGGATGACTGGGACTTCAGCTTCAACCTCAACGTCAAATCCATGCACCGAATGATCAGCGCTTTTCTGCCTGCGATGTTGGAGCGCGCCAAAGATGCGCCACATTCCGGCTCGATCATCAACATGGCGTCGGGCGCCTCGTCCATCAAAGGTGTGCCCAACCGCTATGTATACGGCACCACAAAGGCAGCCATCATCGGCCTGACAAAATCGGTCGCTATGGATTTCGTCGGCCAGAAAATCCGCTGCAACGCCATTTGCCCGGGCACCGTTGAAAGCCCGTCACTGCAACAGCGCGTCAATGAATTGGGTGAGACAGTCGGCGGCTATGACAAGGCCTATGCGATGTTTGTGGCGCGCCAGCCGATGGGGCGGATCGCCACCGCCGAAGAGATCGCTGCGCAAGCACTTTATCTGGCCTCCGATGAAGCGTCATTTGTGACCGGCACCGAAATGCGCATCGATGGAGGCTGGACACTATGAGTGCGCCTGAAAACAACGATAGCTATGACCGCAAAACGCTGATTACCGCGGCTTGCCTGTTTGTCGGCTTTTGTCTGTTGGTTTTTTACGCGCCCACCATCATGTTGATGATCGGTGGTGAGAACAGCTATGTGGCCGGTGCTTTTGTTGTCGGCGTCATTGTGTTGCCGTTTGTCGGCCTGTGGTTGCGCGGGCGCATGAAGCGCTAGGGTCAGGACCTAAGGGGCAAGAGCGCCCGCGAGCATCAACAAGCCGATCAACAAGATCGCCGAAGCGCCGACAATCTCAATCCCGTTTTGAACCTGTTGGGACATCACACCGGTGCGTGAATAACGCAAGGCAGTGTTCTTTGCCGTGACAGCCAACGTCGCCAAGGCAGACACCGTGATCGCAGTCCCCATCGACATGGCAAACACGGAAGCCACACCGGCGGCGAAAAGCCCGTTGAAAAACGCAAAGCTCAGCACCACGATAGCGCCCGTGCAAGGCCGCAGCCCAACGGAAAA
>JBAUIL010000039.1:0-21559 GCA_049682915.1 Ahrensia sp.
CGGGTTCAGGCGATCAGCTTCATTCCACGTGAGCAGGCGCGCTATGTGGAGTTGAAGCAATTTGCCTACAATGTGCGCAATGGCGATCTGCGCGATACGCTGGCGCGCTATATCGGACAGGAGCGGATGGAACGGGCTTTCTGGTCGTTTGAAGCGCGCGAAGGTCGCCTGCTGCATGACAAGGACCCCGCTGACCATGGTATCATCCGCTTTGCAGAACAGACCTTGGCGGCGGCAATCGGTGCTTCGTCAGCGCGGCTTGTTTTGTCACTCATGCTTGAGAAGGACGGCAATAGTTCAAACGAAACCGTCAAGCTGCTTGATAGCGCTTCCGAAGCCATCCAGCAAAACCGCGACCTGCTGCAAACAGCGCTCAACCAGCTCGACCAAGGTATTTCGGTTTTTGATCAAGAGCTGTGCCTGACCAATTGGAACCGGCAGTTCCGGCGATTGCTCAACCTGCCGCCGCATATGGGCCAATTCGGCCTTCCGCTTAAATCCATTTTGGATTGGTTGCTTGAACAAGGTGAATTGAACTCGGCCACGCACCGCAAGACGATGGAGACCATTCCCAATCTGCAAGGCGCATGGAACATCCACCTGCTTAAAAGCGGCCGGATCATTGAAGTGCGCGCCAATTCCATGCCGGATGGCGGTATTGTTGTCAGCTACAGCGATATAACTGCGATTGTTGAAGCCAAGGAGGCATTGCAACGCGCCAAACAAGGGCTAGAAACCCGCGTTCAGCAACGTACCGCAGAACTGACGGCGGTGAACGAAGAACTGGCACAGGCCCGTAAAGTGGCTGATGACGCCAATATTGGAAAAACACGCTTTCTGGCTGCTGCTGGCCACGACATTACGCAACCGCTCAACGCGGCGCGCCTATATGCAACTTCGCTGGTTGAACGCATGGAAAGCAATGAGCGCGATGATGTGACGATTGCGCGCAAGATTGATTCCGCGCTCGAGTCTGTTGAAACCATCATTGGAGCGGTCTTGGATATTTCCCGGCTGGATGCCGGCGCGTTGAAACCGTCAAACACCGTGTTTGCTCTGCAACCGCTGCTTGACCAGCTGAAAAATGACTTTCACCCGATGGCGCGCGAGAAAAATATCGACATTCGCTTTGTTGACACCGATGTGATCGTGAAAACAGACCGCAATCTGTTGCGGCGCTTGCTGCAAAACCTGATTTCCAACGCAATCAAATACACAAAATCGGGCCGCGTGCTGATCGGTGTGCGGCGGCGTGGCTTGCACATTGATCTGCATGTCTATGACACCGGTATCGGAATTGCACCGCAAAAAGCGGACACCATTTTCAAAGAGTTTGAGCGGCTTCAGGAAGGCGCGCTAATCTCCAGCGGCCTGGGTCTTGGCTTGTCGATTGTTGACCGCATTTCAAAAGTTCTGAGCTTGCCGGTGAAGATGCGCTCAACCCTCAATCGGGGCACCAGCTTTCACATTGAAATTCCGGTTTCCGATGAAAAACTATCGAGCCAGAACCGGCCTGATGTCATTGCCTTGCGGCCTAAAACGCCACTGTCGGGCCTGGTTGTTGCATGTATCGACAATGAGGAAGACATCCTGGCGGGCATGCGCGTTTTGCTGACCGGCTGGGGCGCCACGGTTGTTGCGGCTTCCGATCAGGAAGCGCTGCTGGCTGAAATCGAAACCGCTGGCACTACGCCACAGGTTATTTTGGCTGACTATCACTTGGACAATGGGGTGCGCGGCCTTGATGTGATTGCCAATATCCGGTTGCAGCTGGACCCGAATATGGAAGCTATTCTGATCACCGCCGACCGCTCGCTTGAGGTGGGCAGCGAAGCGTCGGCCCATGGCATTACGATTTTGAACAAGCCACTCAAACCAGCTGCTTTGCGGGTCTTGCTATCGAGCGTCATGGCACAAAAAGCAACAGCCGCCGAGTGACAGACCAACGAGTGACGGAGCAATGTCGCCCAGCCTGAATACTGGTATTATTGGCTGATCAGGCGGAGGCCCGCACGTTGTCGCTTTCACCGGCGTCGCTGTCGCGCAGCATATCGGCGCCAATTTTCGACAGACGAATAACGGCTTGTGTCCGGCTGTCCACGTTCAGCTTTTGCAAAACAGCCGATACATGCGCCTTGATTGTTGCTTCCGACACGCTCAGCTCATAGGCAATCTGCTTGTTCAGCAGACCTTCGGCCAACATGCCCAAGACGCGGGCCTGTTGTGGCGTCAGCGTACGGATGCGTTGGATCAAATCTTCAACTTCGGGGTCGTGCTCTCTGCCGAGGTCAATGTCGGCCGGCATTGAGATTTCGCCTGCCAACACATCGGCTACCGCGGCGCGGATTGCATCGATGCCAGCCTGCTTTGAGATAAAGCCCGATGCCCCCAATTCGATGGAGCGCCGCACCGTGGAAGGATCATCTGTGCCTGATACAATAACCACGGGTAAAGCGGGAAAAGCGGCACGCACGGACACGAGGGCGGAAAGACCGCTGGTGCCGGGCATGGAGAGGTCAAGAAGCAGCAGATCCATATCCGGTTCGGCTTCCAAAACTTTCATCGCTTCATCAAAACCGCCAACCTCATTCATGGTTACATCGCCAAGGCTGCCCCCGGACAACGCAGATTTGATAGCATCCCGAAAGAGAGGATGATCGTCTGCAATGAGTATTTTTGTTGACATTGAATCGCCTCCACCGTTCACCCTATACTAAGGAAGCAATAAAATGTGGAGTCAAGGCATCGGCGAAGCAACACACTAGCGATGTTTCAAGCGTGCCCACAATCCCGGTAAGCGATAGGCAAACCAAATCAGCGTCCAAACATTGCCGAGCACCGGAATGGGAGCGATCCACAGTGCGGCATGCAGCGGTTTTTCATAGGCTGCAATCACCACCGCCGACAAAACAAAACCGATATACAAGTCGGTCAGCGAGATAATGCCCCAAGGATTACTGACCAGCCAATTTCCTTCCGCAGCAAAATCACCGGTGCTGATCGCCCACGCGATCATGGCTGCAAAGCCGATCGCCAAAACGATAAGAATGATACGAAAAATGGCCATCGATACGGTCCTTGGTCGTGGATTGTGGTGTCTATTACCGTGGTAAATGGTCCACATCCGTTGATTGACAAGTGCTTTAAGTCCGGATTTTTCTAGGATTTTTCAAACAAATAAAATAATAATTACAATAGCTTATATGGGATAGTGCAGTGGCAATGCAAGCTGCGACGACCGCGCAGCAAACCGTAGGCTTTGCTCATGCATTAAATCCAAACTGAGCGCACATCCAAAACCAGTACTGGCCTCAATGTCCCGCGCATTTACGCTCTGGCTCGGCTCATGACCGCAGCTTGCGTGGACGGACAAAAGTGGCATGCGCTTGCGGCTCGATCAAAATCGCTTGTTGCAGGCCCGACAATTAGCTGCAGATTTTGATAACTGATCTCCGAGCACAATACATCCCGGTGGGTAATCCTATCGAAGCTTAGTGATGTAAAGGATCAGTGCTTATAGCAAGCGCGATTTCTAGAAGTGGACACGCAAAACTGCTTCATTTTTAGAGTAAAAGCTCGCTTGCTTTCAACATAGCGCGAAAAATGCTTTTGCTTCTTTTGGGGGCGAAACATGCGCTACTGTTGGCGGGCGGCCAAAAGCCTGTAAAGCACATCAATCGTGTTTGCATCGGCCACACCATCAACCCTTGATTGGCGGAAATGGCGCTGAAACGCCTCGACCACCACTTTGGTGCGCTCACAAAAAGCGCCGGTAATAGGCACGCCATAGCCATACATGGTCAACATGGATTGCAGCGCTTCAACGGGCTGGCCGTGATCACCCAGCGCGAAAAAACGCCCGCCACTGTGTTCGCCGGGCGGCACCCAATGGCCGACACCTTGGCCATGCAACCAGCCCCAATCAAAATGCTCACCAGGGTCAAGCTTGCGACCGGGCGCAATGTCGGAATGGGCCAACACCATCCACGGTGCGATGGCGTGCCGGTTGATGATGTCACGCGCCAATCGCGCGACTGCCGCCATTTGAACATCCGGATAGGTTGGCAAACCGGCGGGATGGCCACCATTGACGATTTCGATGCCAATAGAGCGTGAATTCGTATCGCTGACACCCAGCCACTCCCCTGCGCCCGCATGCCAGGCGCGCGCATTTTCAGCGACCATTTGGATGATTTCACCATTTTCATGCACAATGTAGTGACACGAAACCTGGCTTTCTGGGTTGCAAAGCCAATCCTGAGCGGCCTGCCCGCCCTCCATGCCGGTGTAGTGTAACAACAGCATGTCCACTGTCGCGGCGCCCCGGCGCTCGCTTACATTGGGCGATGGGCACAGCGTGGCGTCTGCAAAATCGGGTTGGATCAGTTCTGTCATCAGGTTCATGCGCGTTTGTAGCTTTCGCGGACGATCTCCCACGCGGCGTTAATCGCGGCAATCCGGTCATTGCCAATGCGGCGAAACTCTTCGGGAATGCCGCGCGCCGCCAAGGCGTCGGGATGATGTTCTCGCGCCAATTGACGGTAGGCCCGGCGGGCCGTTTCAAAATCAGCATCGCGATCAATGCCGAGAATGGACCACGGGTCCTGATCCGGAGTGCTGACATGACGCGCTAAAACACTCTCGAAAGCACGGGGTGTCAGCTGAAATATCTCGGCGACGCGCCGCAAAAACGCGATCTCTTTATCGTGGACCACCCCATCCGCTTTGGCGATGTGGAAAAGACCGTCCAGAATATCGTAAAGCGCCGGGCAGTCATGGCCATCATTGCCGCATAGCCGTGCCATTTGCGCAGCGTATGCTTCAAACCCGGCAGTGTCCTGTTTCGCCAGATTATACAGCGATGACACTCGATGCGCCTCTTGGGCGGGTATTTCAAAAATATCGCGAAACGCGTCGACTTCATCCGCTGTCACCACGCCATCAGCCTTTGCCATTTTGGCTGACAGGGCAATCATGGCGACTGAAAACGCAACCCGCGAGCGCGTTTCAGGGTCACCTTCAAACACAGTTCGGACCTGCTCGATAATCGTCGCAAGAGCACCGCCGGCGGTGTCGAATACAAAGTCTGCGATGCGAGTCCAAATCGTCATAGGGTCCCATAGCTCATTTTTGAGACTGCTAGAAGCAAGATGAGATAATAAAAAAGCCCGGGCAATCTGCCCGGGCTTCTTTGAACTGTAGCGCGCTGCGCCTTATTCAGTTTTTGGCGCTTCTTCCTCGACGGCGTCAACTGCGTCGTCCGTTGCGGCTTCAACCTCGTCTGCGGCTTCTTCAGCCGCATCAGTGGTTGCTTCCATCGCGCCTTCTGCGGCATCTTCGGTCGCTTCAACGGCATCGGTTGCGGTGTCTGTCACGGCATCCGTTGCACCGTCTACTGCTTCACCGGCTGCGTCCATCGCGTTGTCGGTCGCTTCCATTGCGCCTTCTGCGGCATCTTCAGTCGCTTCAACAGCATCTGTTGCGGTGTCTGTCACTGCATCGGCTGCGGCGTCTACTGCTTTACCGGCTGCGTCCATCGCGTTGTCGGTTGCTTCCATTGCGCCTTCTGCTGCGTCAGTAACGGCGTCGGTTGCATCATTCATCGTTTCGGTGGCGCTTTCCATCAACTCGCCAGCTGTATCTGATACAGCATCGGCTGCACCTTCGGCAGCGTCGGTGACGGCATCTACCGCACCTTCTGCCGCGTCAGTGGCCGCATCAGCTGCATCGTTCACTGCATCGGTTGCCTGGTCGACCATTGATTCAACAGCTGACGGTGTCTCCGGTGTTGAACCAGACGCCGTGTCGTTTTCTTCACCACAGGCAGCAACGGCCAAGAGAGCCACGATGCTAGCACCGGTCAAAAGATATTTACGCATGATAATCCCCATTTTTGTAATCTGCGGTTGCCAACAACGTGACAATTGCGGCTAAATTGTGCGCTGCAGCAATCAACGCTGCATGCTTTGGAAAAAATGTGTGAACCGCCAATTGGTTGCAACGGCCTTTTAAAAAAATGCCGAACCACCCTTACGCAATCGGCGCTTGAAGCCCTGCACCAATTGCGCAACAAGACCCTGCAAAGGGAGTTTCGGCATGAGCAATCAGTCAGATGCGCGTTGGCAGTTCTGGATTGACCGGGGTGGTACATTTACCGACGTCATTGCGCGCATGCCGGATGGCACCTTGCATGCCAAGAAGCTGCTGAGCGAAAACCCGGAAGCCTACACGGACGCCGCCGTTGCCGGTATCCGCTCTTTCCTCAAGCTGGGCCATGGCGAACCCATTCCCGACGGCATGGTGGATGTGGTGCGCATGGGCACGACGGTTGCCACCAATGCGTTGCTGGAGCGCAAAGGCGACCGCACGGCCTTGCTGATCACCAAGGGATTTGGCGATGCACTACGCATCGCCTATCAGGCACGGCCTGACATTTTCGCCAAGCAAGTTCTGCTGCCGGAGCAGCTTTATGAACGCGTCATTGAGGTGGACGAGCGCGTGCGCGCTGATGGTACGGTTGAACGGGCCTTTTCGTCCGACGCCATTAAGGATGCATTGAGCGCAGCACGCGACCGAGGCATTGGCGCGGTTGCGATCGCCTTCATGCATGCCTGGGCCTATCCCGACCATGAGCAGCAAGCGGCGGCATTGGTGCGGGGATTGGGCTTTGAGCAGGTGTCCGTCAGCCATGAAGTTTCACCGCTCGCCAAACTCGTCGGGCGTGGTGACACCACAGTTGTCGATGCCTATTTGTCGCCCATCCTGCGGCGCTATGTGGATCAGGTCGCCAGCGAGTTGGGCGGCGCGGATGGTGCGCAAACGCGCCTGCAATTCATGATGTCGTCGGGCGGGCTGACTGCGGCGGCGCAGTTTCAAGGCAAGGATGCGATCCTATCCGGCCCGGCGGGCGGCGTGGTCGGCATGGTGGAAACCGCGCGCGACGAAGGCTTTGACGATGTCATCGGCTTTGATATGGGCGGCACCTCCACCGATGTGGCGCATTTTTCGCAAAGCTACGAGCGCGCCTTTGATACAGAGGTTGCCGGCGTGCGCATCCGCGCGCCGATGATGCGCATCCACACCGTAGCTGCAGGTGGCGGTTCAATCTTGAAATATGAAGACGGCCGTTTTCAGGTCGGGCCCGACAGTGCCGGAGCCAATCCTGGGCCGGCATGCTACCGGCGCGGTGGTCCACTCACGGTGACGGACGCCAATGTGATGGTCGGCAAACTGGCTCCGTCCGCCTTCCCCGCCATCTTCGGGCCCAACCAGGACCAAACGCTGGACGCCGATGTGGTAGGGGCCAAGTTTGAAGCGCTTGCCGGTGAAATTGACGGCATGAATGCGGCGCAAATTGCCGAAGGCTTTCTGACCATCGCGGTTGAAAACATGGCCAATGCAATCAAGAAAATCTCGGTGCAGCGCGGCTATGATGTGACCCGCTATGTGTTGAATTGCTTTGGTGGCGCAGGTGGGCAGCATGCTTGTTTGGTGGCTGACAGTCTGGGCATGGACGCCATTTTGATCCACCCGCTATCAGGCTTGCTCAGCGCCTATGGCATCGGCCTCAGCCGGGTTTCAGCGTCGCGCCAGCATGCGCTGGTTCAACCATTGCGTGAAGAAACGCGCGGCGAAATGACGAGTCTTTTGAATCGCTTGCGTACCGATGTTGAAGCAGACCTGATCGGCCAGGGCGTTGATGCTTCAGACATTGAATCAACATCGACACTGCACCTGCGCTATGATGGCACCGACACGACCATCGAAATCGCCTATGATGGCGACATCGAGGCTGCGGCAGACGCCTTCAACAAGGCGCACAAGGCCCAGTTCGGTTTCGTGACACCGGGCCGCGCCTTGATTGTTGAAGCGGTCGGGCTGGAAGGTTTTGACAAGGATCAGACAAAACAGGACGCCCTCGTGGACGATGCGGCACCCTATGCCGCTGCACCGTCTGAAAGCCGGTCCATCTTTGCCGGTGGTGCATGGCATGAAGCCGGAGTGTTTAAGCGCGAGGCGCTGACTGCCGGTGCAACCGTGGCCGGACCGGCGATCATCATCGAACCCAACCAGACGATTGTTGTCGAAGCTGGTTGGACTGCAAGCGTAACCGCACAAGACAATGTCGTCATCCGCCGGACAACGCCGCGTGCGGCAGCCGCCCCCATCGGCACCGACGCAGACCCGGTGATGTTGGAGGTATTCAACAATTTGTTCATGTCGATTGCCGAGCAGATGGGCGTGACGCTTCAAAACACAGCTTCATCGGTCAACATCAAAGAGCGGTTGGATTTTTCATGCGCGGTGTTCAACGCCGATGGTGCCTTGGTTGCCAACGCGCCACACATGCCGGTGCATCTTGGCTCAATGGACCGCTCGGTGGAGAGCATCATCGCGCAAAATCCCGACATGAAACCGGGCGATGTGTTCGCGCTGAACGCGCCCTATAATGGCGGCACCCACCTGCCCGACATCACCGTCGTCACCCCGGTGTTTGATGACGCCCAAGAAGAGATCCTGTTCTACGTCGCCTCACGCGGCCACCACGCCGATGTCGGCGGCATGGCGCCGGGCTCGGCGACGCCGCGCGCAACCCATGTGGATGAAGAAGGCGTTCTGATCGACAATTTCAAGCTGGTGGACCAAGGCACCCTGCGCGATGGTGCGTTTATCGCCTTGATGTCTGATCACCCCTACCCGGCGCGCAACCCGCAGCAAAACCTCGCCGACATTACGGCGCAAATTGCAGCCAATGAAAAAGGCGTTGCTGAACTGCGCCGGATGGTCAGCCATTTCACCTTGCCCGTTGTGCAAGCCTATATGCGCCACGTGCAGGACAATGCGGAGGAAAGCGTGCGCCGCGTCATCGACCGGCTTGCCGACTGTGAAGCAACCTACCATACCGACAATGACCAGCAGATCTGCGTAAAGATCACCGTCGATAGACAGGCGCGCGAAGCGACGGTTGATTTTACCGGCAGCTCGCCGATGAAGGCCAACAACTTCAACGCGCCCGAACCGGTCACCCGCGCGGCGGTGTTGTATGTGTTCCGCTTGATGGTGGAAGGCGGCATTCCGATGAATGCAGGCTGCTTGAAGCCGATTAACATCATCATTCCGGAGGGCTGCATGTTGCGGCCTGCCTATCCGGCAGCCGTTGTGGCGGGCAACACCGAAACATCGCAACACGTGACAAACTGTCTGCTGCAAGCGCTCGGCGCGATTGCCAATGCGCAAGGCACCATGAACAATTTGACCTATGGCAATGCGCGCTACCAAAACTACGAGACGATCTGCTCCGGCGCACCCGCAGGCACGATGAATGACGGGCGGGGCTTTGCCGGGGCGTCCGGTGTGCACACCCACATGACCAATACGCGCATGACCGACCCGGAAATATTGGAGATGCGCTATCCGATTGTGGTTGAGGAATTTTCAATCCGCACCGGCACAGGCGGCCAAGGCGCTTTCAACGGCGGTGATGGCACGCGGCGCGCGCTGCGGTTCCTTGAAGATATGGAATGCGCCATTTTGTCGAGCCATCGCAAAAACCCGCCACGTGGCATTGCCGGCGGTGGCGACGGCCAAGTCGGCAAGACCGAAGTGCGCAGGCTGGACGGTTCAATTGAGCAATTGCAGCATTGCGACCAGACCAGCTTGACGGCTGGTGAAACGGTGATTGTGACAACGCCGACACCGGGGGCGTACGGTAGAGGATAGGAGCTATTGGCCCCTATCCTCCAACACTGTTCCGCTGGTCAGGACCGACGGCGAAAGCTCATTCGCTTCATGAGACCGTCTTTGAGCACATGTTGATGGTAAATCGCGGCTGCAATGTGGATGATGATGAGCGCGGCTAGCAGTTTTGTTGCGATGCCGTGTACATAGCGCGGTGGATAATCCCAAAACGATGGTGGTAGCGGGTCGCCGCTGCCGAAGAATACGATGTCAGGCAGTCCAGCCATCGCGCTCATCGCCATGCCGGACCCTGCAACAATGAAAATCAGCGCATAAAACGCCCAATGCGCCCAGACGCCAAACCTATCAAGCATCGGCTTGCCCGTAGACGCATGGGGCGGCTTGTCGGTGCGTAAACGCGTCACAAAACGCACAAGCAACAGCACCATCACGGACAAACCAAAAAGCATGTGGCCAAAAAGGCCCTCAAGCTTCTGCGGATCATCATTGGCAAGCGGCTCCAGCAGAAGAGAACCTGCCAGCAAGAGCACAATGATCATGAATGCCATGATCCAATGCAAAGCAACCAAGGCGGGGTGATATTTTGTGGTCATATTAGCCTCACGTAAAACAGACATTTAGCATGTCACAAAGCCCGCGAGAAATGCTTTGATTTGGAGCAAGCGTGGACACGTTTAGCGTTACAGCATCCACGCTTGGGTCGACTTCAGTTTCTTCTTAGCGCATTTCCGTTTCGGGTTGAATCAGCAATCGCTGCCTTTCGCTGCGCTAAAACGCGTTTGCTGATGCTTTGAGTGTTCTAACCTCAATCGGAATTGCCCTAGCTGGCCTTTTCCCAGGCGAACTGTTTGACCACCTCGTCAATCGGTGTTTGGGCCATGTGATTGACGTAGTTCGACATAACCTTTTGAGCGAGGCCGAGCACGACATCCAGCACGTGCTGGCGGGTGTAGCCGACAGCGAAAAACGCTTCCATCTGATCGTCGGAGACAGCACCGCGCTGGCGGACGACTTGCAATGTAAATGTGCGCAGTGCTTCAAGTTTTTCGCTGGGCAATGGTGTTTCGTTGCGCAACGCTTCGGTGATGGCGGGGTCCACCTTCATCATATTGGCAATCATCGTGTGTGCCGGCACGCAGTAATGGCACTCATGCTCGACATTGATGGTCTGCCAAACGACGGTTTGCTCGTCATTGTTGAATGCAGTTTGAGTAAAAAGCCGGTGCAAGGTTTGATAGGCTTCCAAATGCACAGGCGACTCGGCCATGACAGCGTGCAGGCCTGGAATGCGGCCAAAAGCTTTCAATGATTTTTCAACAAGCGGCTTGCTCGCTTCTGGTGCTGTTTCAACGGTGTGGGCGGTGAAGTGTGTCATCCTATGGTCCTTGTGGTTTGAAGTAGCTGCACGGCATGATCGCCGCAAATTGAGTGCTTGCTCAAAAATTGGTTTATCGCTATTGTAGCAATCACTCAAGATAAATTTTCAATCTTCACCAAAACGTGAGAACCGATGGCGCGCAAAGCAAAGCATGACGACATAAAAACGATAGAGCGTGCGGTGGCGCTGTTTTGGCGCCAAGGTTACGCCGCCACGTCCCTCAAGGACATTGAGACTGCGCTCGATCTCGGCCCCGGCAGCATTTACGCACGGTTTGGCTCCAAAGCCGGGGCTTATCAGGCGGCGTTGATCAACTATGCGGAAGCGCGCCGTGAGGACTTTCACGCACACATTGACGCTGCACCGCGCATCATTGACGGCATTGCGGCCCATGTGCGCTCGCTGGCAGGCATATGCAACATCGATCAACCGTCAGCGGCCTGCATGTTGATGAAGTCGATGACCGAGTTTAACGGCACCGAACCGGGCTTGTTTGAGACAGCGGCAGATCTGCTGGCCGAAACAGAAGAAATGTTTGCAGAGGCTTTGCGCGCCGCGCAAAAATTCGGCGAAATAGATGCAGATGCCGACCCCGCCTTTATTGCGGCCAATGTGCAGGCGCAAATTATGGGCATTCGTGCCTACGCGCAGAAACCCAACGCAGAAGTGACTGTCGCGCGCATGGTGGAAGGCCTCGCGCAAAAAATTGAAGCGCTTGCAGACAGCGCTTGAGACTTAGCGCAACGCGTTCAGCACCGCATCGACCAGATTGGCGACCTGATATTGCTGCGATGAGGGTGTAAGCCCGAGGCGCACGACGACCAGATTTTCGCTTGGCACAACATTGATGGATTGTCCGTCATGGCCGTTCATGAAAAACGAGCCGTCGGGCAAATCGGCTGCTTCAACATCCATCCAGCTATTGGCTGCTTCAAGCCACACCTGCCCGCGTCCATAGCGCCCGTTTGAAGCGGGGTGCGGCTCGGCCATCCAGTCAACATAGCCGACTGGCAACAAGGACCGCCCGTTCCACACACCACGCTGCGCCATGAACAGACCAAAACGCGCCCAATCGCGCGCGGTGGCATACATATAGGAGCCGCCGATAAAGTTGCCTGTCTCATCGGTCTCCAGCGTCGCGCTGCCCATGCCAAGCCGATTGAAAAATTCGGCGCGCGGGAAAGTCAGATCAGCACCAAAGCCGACTGCAGATTGCCATACACGTGAAATCAGCACACTGGTGCCGGAGGAATATTCAAACGCCTCACCGACACCCTCGGGTGTTTCCGCATCAAGGCCGCGCGCCGCGGCAAATTGCGCCATGTCCGGCTCAAGATAAAGCATTCGCGTGACATCGGAGACTGAACCATAGCCTTCATTCCATGCCAAATCACTGGCCATGCCCATCAGATCACCCAATGTGATGGCATTGCGCGGATCATCGGTCGCGATCGTGCCGAATACCGCCTCTGTGATAGGCGCATCCAGCGTCATGCCCGTGACTTTCATCGCGCGCCCGAGGATGGCTGCGTTGACGGACTTTGTGATGGACCAGCCCAACAATGGCGTGGTTTCATCAAAACCCTCGCCATAGCGCTCGGCGATGATCCTGCCATCTTTGACAACCACCACAGCGCGCATACCGGGACCAATGAGCGCCATGTCATTCAATACCGCGTCGAGTTCGTCCGATTGCGGCGCTGAAACATCGCTCCCTTGCGGCCATAGTGCATCCGTTGGCAGGGGTTGCATGGCTGGCGTCTCAACCGGCGTCAGCACCGGCAGGTCCACACTGTCGGGGCGCGAAGAACAGCCAAAGCCGGCGCCGCGAAAATCCGCCCTGCCGGTGGCGATAAAACCAAAAATACCGGCAGTGACACTGCGCGCGGTTTCGTCCACATCAATGCGCATCAGGCGCAACAGTGGATGGCCCGGTGCCTGCACATCATTGGCGAGCACTTCACCGGCATCGCGGCCAGCGACAAACACATTGGAGCAAACGGTTTTTGCCGTGAAATTGGAGCCAACGCGCAGCAGGTCAGGCGGCGACAATGTCAACCAGGCGATGAGGCCCCACAGCGCCACCACCAAAACACCACCACTCCACATTGCCACCCGCATGCTGCATTCTCCTCTTGGTTAACCAAGGATTAACGGCATACACCATAGGGTCAATCATTCAGTTGACCTCTCATTACGTCATTTGAATAGGCAGCCACAAAACGGCCAAAGGCCGAATTGAAAATCGGTACTGACGCGGTAGTTTCAACTCCATCGCAGGGACGCACGAAGCGGAATTTCAACTTATGAGTACAAGACGATTCGTCAGCACAATCGCGTCCGTTGCAGCGCTCGGGCTTTTGCTGGCAGCCTGCACATCGGTTGACTACGACTTTACACAGTCAACAGCCGGGCAAACCGGCCAGCACCGCTATGGCGACAGTGACCCCGTGCATGAATGGGAGGGCGGCGTGCCGCATGGTTTGCCTGTCCACGGCGTTGATGTGGCCAAGTATCAAGGTGACTTGAACTGGTCTGCGCTCAAAGCGGCGGGCATCGAGTTTGCCTTTATCAAAGCAACCGAGGGCGGCGACCTGCTGGATGACAAGTTTGCGCGCAACTGGGCCGGTGCCAAGCGCGCCGGTATTCCGCGCAGTGCCTATCATTTCTATTACTTCTGCACACCCGCCCGGGTGCAGGCCGAGTGGTTTATCCGCAACGTGCCCAAAGAGCGCAGCACCCTTCCCCATGTGCTGGATATGGAGTGGAACAATCACTCGCCAACCTGCCGCATACGACCCGACCCTGCTGTGGTACGCGCCGAGATGAAAGTGTTCATGGACCGGTTGGAACGCCATTACGGCAAGCGCCCGATCATTTACACCACCGTTGATTTTCACCGTGACAACCTGGTGGGTCACTTACCCAATGACGTGTTCTGGCTGCGCTCTGTCGCTGCGCACCCGCGCATTACCTACCCGGGCCGGCCCTGGGCGTTTTGGCAATATACCGGCACAGGCCGCATTCCCGGCGTCGATGGTGACATCGACATCAACGCCTTTGCCGGCACACAGCAACAATGGCGCGAGTGGCTGCAAAAAGCGCTGAGATAGGAAACCCGATGAAACTGCTTCATATCCCGCTTGGCGGCTTGTTCTTGGCCTTGTCCATCGCACCGTCGCTTGCGGCTGCCTGTGGCGGCGATTTTGCGGCGTGGCGTGCTGCCACGGTGCAGGAAGCCAGCGCGGAAGGTGTCGGCCAAGTTGGTCTGGATGCTCTCGCCAGTGCCACCCCCGATCCAAAGGTCATTGAGCGCGACCGCTCGCAGGGTGTGTTCACACTCGATTTTCTGGCCTTTTCCCAGCGGTTGAT
Source organism: Ahrensia sp. (assembly GCA_049682915.1). Taxonomy (GTDB): domain Bacteria; phylum Pseudomonadota; class Alphaproteobacteria; order Rhizobiales; family Rhizobiaceae; genus JBCDLI01. Next base: position 14,450 of record JBAUIL010000039.1, read on the forward strand.
TTCAGATGCGCGAATGACCAACGGCAAAGCCAATATTGCCAAATTTCGTAGTTCATTTGACCGCGTAGCGCGCGAGTATGGCGTACCGGCGGAGGTTATCACCGCGTTCTGGGCGTTTGAGACAGACTATGGCGCGGTGCAAGGCGACTTCAACACGCTCAATGCACTGGCCACGCTGGCGCATGATTGCCGCCGCCCGGAACTTTTCCGCCCGCAATTGATTGCCATGGCCCAACTGATCGACCAGGGCATTGTGCCGCGTGACATCACCGGCGCTTGGGCAGGTGAAATCGGTCAAATCCAGGTGTTGCCTGCCGACTATCTCAAAAAAGGGGTCGATGGAGATGGTGACGGTGCAGTGCGCATGAAAACATCAGCCCCCGATGCCATCCTGACTGCAGGCAATTTTCTTGCTTCACTTGGCTGGCAAGCCAATCAACCGTGGCTGCAAGAGGTGGTCGTTCCCGATGAAATGGAATGGTATGATGCGGGCCTTTTTCGCCAATTGCCGGTTTCCGAGTGGGCTTCGCGCGGCGTGACGGCACGCAATGGCAGCCTTACGCAAGATCTGCAAGCCAGCCTTTTGCTGCCAAAGGGACGCAATGGACCCGCGTTCCTTGCTTATCCCAATTTCAACGTGTTGCTGGAATGGAACCAATCGCTGACCTATGTCACGACTGCCGCCTATTTTGCCACCCGATTGGCCGGTGCGCCCATTTATGATGTGGGCGGCAACTATAACAGTCTCGACGTCGAGCAGATCAAGCAATTGCAGACGAAACTGCAAGCGCGCGGCTATGATGTGGGCGAGATCGACGGGATCATCGGTGCCGGTACGCGCCTGGCAGTGCGTGAAGAGCAGCGTCGTCTGGGCTTGCCCGCCGATGCATGGCCCACGCCGGAACTGCTCAACGTGCTTTAATATTTGTCGAATTCATCTTTGTCTGTCGGCAGCAAGATGACGGCTGTCGTCAAATAGCCGAAGCCGAAGGTGACGCCGAAGGACATGGCCAGGATGAAAATCACTGTAGCTTTGTGCTGTGAACGCATCAACAACTCGCCAATACCACCGACATTCATATATAAAAATGCCGCGCAGATGGCCCAGCCGATGACCACGCCGATGAAGCTGTTGAGAATTACGAATCTGATGAGTTTTGGCATGCCGCCACCTCGTTCTCACCAATTGTGAACTGGCGTTTTAGCCCAAAACGTCAAGATGCAGCTTGTTCTGTGTCAACAAGGTGTGCAGTCGGGAGGCGTCAAGCGTCAGCCATTGTTTCAACGCTGGCAAAGCCGCTTGGCGCATCGCCACCATCTTCAAACAGACCGTCAACAGATACAAAACGGTCCGTGTAAAACCCATTGAAATGGGTGCGCAATGACAGCGAATAAGCGCCGATATTGCCGATTTCGATCCAGTCGCCCGTTGCAACTGTTTCCGGCAACCAGAACGGACGCGTGAGAATATCAACGGAATCGCAGGTCGCTCCACACACTTTGAACGGCACAATCTTGTCCGGATCGCCGTTGCGGCGTCGCAAATTGGGGTCGGGAATAAAGCGCGCGGGCAAGGTCAGTTTACCGGTCCACGAATCAGACAATGACGCCCAGATGCCATCATTGATGTAGAGCCTGCGCCCCTTGCGCAGCAGCACCCGAACAATCAACGAGAACGACCGCGCAACGATAACGCGTCCCGGCTCCGCCACCAGAGGCAGGTCTTCCAAGCCGTGTTCGTGCAGTGCAACCTTCAGCCCTTCGATAATTCCATCCAATGTGGGTGTGCGGTTGGATGTATGTTTGGGGTTGTCGCCGTAAACCGCCGGAAAACCGCCCCCGACATCCAAAGCTACAAGGTCTACCCCGGCGCGACGACGCACCCAAGCTGCGCTGGCTATGGCATGGGCATAGGTTTCGGCTTCTTCCACCTGGCTGCCGACATGGAAGCACAGGCCACAGCGGAAGCCGATGCGGTCGAGGCGCTGCAACAACTCTACGGCGTGGCCCGGCGCGGCACCAAACTTTTTCGACAATTCATACGCTGCGTGACCTTTGGTTTGCAGTCGCACAAAGACCGTCAATTTGGTGTGGTCAATATCGGAAGCGCGCACAATGCGCAGCAGCTTGGCGATTTCGTCTTCGTGATCAACCACATGGGTGGTGATGCCGTATTTTTCGACCGCCAACCGAATATCGGACTGGGTTTTGACCGGGTGCATGTAGAGCATCTCAGCGGTGGGAGAAAACCTGCGCACGACCTCAAATTCCGCCGGTGATGCGACATCGAATGTATCGATTCCCGCCTTCACTAACTGCTCAATGACCATCGGTTCGCCATTGGTTTTCACCGCATAGGCGGTCTGGCCCGGAAACAGCTCTTTGAAGCGCTGCGCATCAGCGCGCAAGACGTCAGGGCGAAAGCAATAAACAGGCTCATCCGGACGTAGTGCCAGAGTCGCTTCCACGCCGTTCTTGTAATGATCCATCGTGCGCCCGGCCTCCCAAAGTTGGACTTATTAGCGAATAATGAGGGTGCTTGCTATACCGAACACGGTATTTGCATTAACTATCTGCACCCCAATTGCTGCGCCGCAAAATGCCGAGCTTTCAAGGCTTTTATAGATCTTTTAGCGAGACCCCATACCCTAAAAAGTCTCATTTTTTGCATTGCAGCGACGATTTCTGTTGCAAGCGGTTCTGGTTGAGTTACACTTTTTGCTTAGACAGAAAGGAGCCCATCATGAGCTTAACGCGTTCTTTGAACTTCGTTGTTGTGTGTGCTGCGTTTGGATTTATTGCTGCAATCGCATTGGGCATTATGCCTTAAGTCAAAAGGATTAGGCCCGCGATACCGGAATGTGTCGCGGGCCTTTTACTGTCTGTATCGTGCTTTTGAGCAATCTGTGGGCCGCGCCTAAGCTGCTATTTTTGCAATAGCGTCGCTGGCTCGGCTTAAGCTTTCTGTTTCATTATTGACCAGCTGATCCGCGCTGATGATTGTAACGTCTTCAATGCCGATAAAGCTGAGCACGTGTTTAATGTAACCGGAGGTGAAGTCGTAAGCGCTGCCTAAGGGCACGCCCCCACTGGTGATGACAACATAGGCTTTTTTGCCTTCCAGCAGGCCTTTCGGACCATTCTCGGTGTAGGCGAAGGTGCGGCCAGCGCGGGCCACCAGGTCAATCCAAGCCTTGAGAGAGGCAGGCATGGCAAAATTGTACATCGGCACGCCGAGCACCAGCACATCGGCGTTTTCCAATTCACCGATCAATTGATCGGACAGGGCAAGTCTTTGGGCCTGCTCTGGAGTGCGGTCATTTGCGGGTGTCCAATTGGCCGCCAGCCATTCAGCATTGATCAACGGCATGTCCGCTGCAACATCGCGGTCAATAACAACGGAACCTGGGCTGTTTGCCACAAGCTTTTCAATCAAAGTTGCACTGAGTGACCGGCTGTGTGAGCCGTCATAACGGGCGGAAGATTGGACAGAAAGAATCGTATTCATGGTGTGCTCCAGTTGATGCAAATTCATCAACCGGAACATAGAAGCCGGAAGTCGTTTACAGTAGATCGCCTTTTGAGAACTTATTGTTCACTAAAGCGATATTCTAAGCGGCCATATCCGAATCAGCTTGCGGCTGAATGCCAATCAGACGGCACATTGCGAACACCAGATCCGGCCTGTTCATGGTATAGAAATGGAAATCGCTGATTCCACGGTCCACCAAATCCAAAACCTGTTCGGCAGCGATCGCCGCAGACAGCAAAGCATGGGTTTTGGGATCGTCTTCCAAACCGGTAAACCTGTTTTCGAGCCATTCAGGCACATGGGTGCCACAAGCCCCCGCAAAGCGTTTCATCGCGCTGAAACTGTGGATCGGTAGAATACCGGGCACGATGGGAATGTAGATGCCAGCCGCCCGCACACGCTCGACATAGCGCTCATAGGTGTCATTGTCGAAGAAGAACTGGGTGATCGCGCGCGACGCACCATTGTCAACCTTGCGCTTCAACATATCGATATCGGTCGCAAAGTCGGTACTTTCGGGGTGTTTTTCGGGGTATGCAGCCACCGACACGTCAAAATCGCCATAGGCTTTGATACCGGCCACCAAATGGGCCGCGTTTTCATAGCCGCCGGGATGCGGCACATAGCGGGTGCCCATGCCCGTTTGCGGATCCCCGCGCAGCGCTACAAATCGCCGGATGCCCAGCGCAACGAATTCGCGAATGACTTCATCCGTTTCTTCCCGTGTTGAGCCGACACAGGTGATGTGTGCAGCCGCATCCATTGCCGATGTCTCAAGCACCTTGCTCAGCGTGTTGCGTGTCGGCTCGCGTGTGGAACCGCCCGCACCATAGGTGACGGAAACAAAATCAGGCTTGAGTGGTGCCAACTTCTCGATGGTGTCGGAAAGTGTTGCTTCCATGTCCGCATTTTTGGGCGGAAAAAATTCAAATGACACCCGGATATCGCCAGATTTGGCAGCAGCCTGAGTTCTCGCAAACATTGCACCACGCATTACGCGATTTCCTTTTCATGAGAAGAGGCCTGATCGGCCATGAGATAACGAGTGTCTGTCGCGCTCCAGATTTTGACCGTCAACGCAGCGCCCTGCCCGCTGCCTGTCACGCCGGACACAATCGCCGGTTCTTGAACGCTCAATTCGTGGCTTTCCAACCAATTATTGACCACAGCGTCGTCGAAGCCCAAGCGCTGATGCTGGTGCTGGTCGCGCAGAAATTCCTGATCATGTGACGCAAAATCGACGATGACAATTTTGCCTGAAGGGGCCAAGGCGCGCACCGCTTCGCGCACCGCCGCCTGGGGATCATCCAGAAAGTGCAATACCTGATGGATGATGATCAGGTCGAACACATCGCGGCCCAGCGCCAGATTGTAAACGTCACCATGGCGCACTTCTGCTTGATCAATACCCTGCGAATCCAGGTTCGAACGCGCTACATTGAGCATTTCACGGTTGGAATCGATGCCCATGGCCGAACGGCAGTAGGGCGCAAACAGCTCCAGCATGCGTCCGGTGCCAGTGCCAATATCGAGCATGGCATTGAATGGTCCCGTGCCAACGATGCCAGCCAGCGCGGTCTCCACCAGATCATCTGACACGTGCATAGACCGGATTTCGTCCCAACTTTTGGCATTGGTTGAGAAGTAGTCTGACGCACGGGTGCGACGGGCCTCTTTTACCTCAGCGAGCCGTTCAAGATCACGCCCGAAGACTTCATCGCTATCGTCAATATGGCTCAGCATGCGCGCAATCAAATCAGACGCTTGGCCTTTTGGATTAAGACGGAACAGCGCCCATGAGCCTTCCTGCCAACGGTTGATCAGCTTGGCTTCCAGCAAAAGCTTCAAATGCCGTGACACCCGCGGTTGGCTTTGACCCAGAATTGTTGTCAGGTCAGACACCGTCAAATCATTGCCGGCCAGCAGTTTGAGAATGCGCAAACGGCTTGGCTCAGCCGCTGATTTGAGGCATTCAACAATCTCATCAAGGTTGAGCAATGAATTTTGCATGGGGCCCCTTCAGGTCAAAAATGATATAAACATATCTTTATATCATTTTTCAGAACGTGGCAATCGGAAACATGGCGACGCGACGACAAACGCTGATCACTCAAGCACTGGCTCAATTAATACCCTATGCGCCGCTTGAGGACGCCTTGGAGATACGCGCTTTGGCTAATCGTGAACATATGCGCGGCCTGCCGGTAGACCGCGCAGTCTGGCTATGTGCGACGACCCATATTCGGCACACCCACACCGACTATCACGACCTGCTTGCGGACGGCTATGACAGGGACACGGCGCGCTTCTTCGTGGTGGATGCCATGAACGCTGTGCTCGAGCGCTGGCAGTCAAGCCGATTCGTCAGCGCTGATGAAGAAGCGATAGACTAAACCGGATAAATCCACTGCTCCGGCAGTTGCACCCGTACCGCCTCGCCAAGAGTGATTGTGCCCGGCTTTTCAACCCATGCCACGACGCCGCGTCGGCGCTTGGCCGCTTTGGGGAAAGCCAGCGCCAAATCTGCGTCACCTTTGCGCCCAACCGCGTCAGCGATGGCCGCACCGGCAATCTTGCAAGGACCGTTCTGGAAATCGACCTTGATGGTGGCCCCGCCCTCAAAAAACAGCAAGGTTGAGGCTGGCAGCATCGACAGCATCGGCAATCCAGAGAGGCACATATTGGCACCAATCCATGCAGGATCGATTGTGTCCAACCCCATCTCTTTGGCGGCGGCGTTCAACTCGTCGCGCGCGACGATGGACAGCTGGCGCTCATTGCGCATTTGTGTGCCGCGCGGGTACCACGGTTCGCGCCCGCCGGACTGACGGGTGAAACCACGGTGAAAATCGCCCGGTATGCCTTCGAAATCCAGCGTCAAGCTTTCCACCGGTTCGGTCGAAAAATGATCGCCGCCTGCCACAAACAGTCCGTCAACGTGCGCGGCTAGGCGCTTTGCGGGCGCAATTTTAGGCAACTCGTTGAAAAGATTAGCTTGATCTACCATGCCATTGTCTCGCCTGCATAATTTAAGAATTGCCCTGTCGTTTCAATCGACAGCTCATTGATGCGCTGCAAAATGCCCGCCGCACTTTCCTGGGTTGAGATATCGGCTGACGAACCGCCCATGTCCGAGCGTACCCATCCCGGGTGCAGTGTCAGCACGGCAATATTGGCCGCCCTCAAGTCCGTTGCCAACCCTTGCATCACCTTATTGACCGCCGATTTGGACGCCCGATAGGCAATCCGGTCAGAGCTGGTGCTCGTCATCATGCCCATCTGCGAAGAAATCGTGACCAGCTTACCGGCTTTTGATTGGCGCAAATTTGGCAGGAACGCATTGGTGACGATCAGCGGCCCGAGCGTGTTGACCGCCAGAGTGCGCGCGAAGCCATCATAGTCCATATCGGTTGTTGCCTGCCGCTCGGGACCGATAATGCCGGCATTGTTGACGATGATGTCGAGTTTTTGCTGGAAGGTTCGCCCAGCGCGATTAACTGCGCCTTCATCGGCCACATCAAATTCCAACACGTCCAGGTCCCCACTGAGACCGCGCAATGCCGTCTGGTCGCTTTGAG
>JBAUIL010000040.1:0-4637 GCA_049682915.1 Ahrensia sp.
TGGATCAGCTGGCTGATGAAAGAGGTGGCCTTGAAGGCAACCTATAACGCCATGCTGCGCGGACGCGCATAAGGAGTGCTGACATGAAAGATCTAACCTTCGGCACAATCCTGGCCGTTTTTGAAGAAATCTTCGGCACTGGCCTGTTCTGGGCCATGGTAGCGATCGCCGCGCTCGTTACCGCCGGATATATCTATGTGCTCATTCGCGATCACAGCATTTCATGGCGCAAATTCCTGCTGGCGCAAATGTCGATGCCGGTTGGTGCAATTTTGGCGGTCTGGTTCGTCTTGTTCATGACAAGCTCGAAACTCAGCAATCTGGGAGGACCAGTCGATATAATCGTCTTCCTTGCCATCGCAGCCGGTGGGGCCGTCGGCACCGCGATTCTAGTCTACACGCTGCAGTCCTTGCTCCGCACGAAAGCATAGGCTGACGCGCAACACGGTGTGGAAAAAGACCAGCCTTGCGGATTTCCGCAGGCTGGCCTGCGATTGAACCCCAGCACCGTTTGCACCGGCGGGGGATTATACGCATAGTCACCCGACAATTCGGGTTGGGTCATGTCAGATATCGCGTATTCGGGACAATCGGGCCTTCAGATGGGGACCGCACGGCGCAGCGTAGCGATTATGCTGGTGTCGATCACGGCGCTGGCAATCATCGCGGTGTTCTTGGTTTCATTGACCTATTTCAAATCGCTGGATCGTGAAGCGGCTGATGTGCGGCTGACACTGTATGAGCGCTCATTGAATGACACGCTGGAGCGCTACGAGTATTTCCCGTTCGTTCTGGCGCGCGATCCCCTGGTGATTGATGCGCTGGATGGCCCACCCTTTGACGCGCTGAATGCGCGGCTCAAACAATTTGCCGAAAAGTCCGATCTGGAAGCCATCTACCTGATGGATCAATCGGGCGTTGTGCTGGGTGCATCCAATTTTGACCAACCCCATTCCTTTGTTGGTCAAAACTACGGCTTCCGGCCTTATTTCAAGCAGGCGATTGCGGGAAAACGGGGCAATTTTTTTGGGGTTGGCGCGACAACCGGGCGGCCCGGCTATTTCGTGTCCGAACCGGTAGCCGATGCCTCCGGCATCATCAAAGGCGTCATTTCCATCAAACTCGATGCCAGCGAATTGCAACAGCGCTGGGAGGCGGGCGGTGAAAATGTCATCGCCTCCAATGTCGATGGTATTGTCGTGCTGGCATCCAACCGCGAATGGCTGTTTGGTTCGTTAGGTCCATTGCCACCCGAGCGCCTGCAAGCGCTTGAGGCATCCAAGCAATTCGGCAATGAAGAAGTGCGGCCATTGGCTTGGCATCGCGCTGGTGCAGGGGCGGTTCGATTGGACGATGAAAGCTACATTTACGCACAAGCAAGCGTGGAGCCGATTGACTGGACAATTCACTATCTGCTCAGTGAGGGTAGGGCCTATGAGCGTGCCTTGCTGACAACCATCATGTTTGGCGCGGGCATTTCGCTGCTGGTCGGATTTGCCACTTATTTGCGTTCAAAGCGCATTCAAGCGGCGCTTGCCACATCACAGTCGGACCGGCGCAAACTGCAGGAAGCCAACCGCCAGTTGGAAAACGCGCAAAGCGAGCTTGCCCGCGCCAGCAAGCTTGCGGCACTCGGCCAATTGTCGGCTTCGGTCGTGCACGAGTTGGGCCAACCGATTGCCGCCCTGCGCAATTATCTGGCTGCCGAGGAGCTCGACGCTAACGGCACGCCGCATCCGAACCAAGCCAGGCTCAACAGTGTCGTCGACCGGATGGAAGGCATCACCAAGCAGTTGCGGTTTTTCACCAAGCCCGGCGAGCAGAAGCTGGAGCCTGTTTTGTTGCATGAAGTGATCGCGGCCAGTGTCGCGCTTATGCAGCATGATTTCGACATGGCAAATATCGATCTGCGCCTCGACATTGACCAATCGCTTGCGGTTCAGGGCAACCGCCTGCGGCTTGAGCAGGTGCTGGTCAATCTGCTCAAAAACGCCCTGATGTCACTACACGAGGCGGGCAATCATAATCTCTCTGTCAGCGTCACTCGAACCGGCAGCTATGCAAAAATTGCCGTGGATGATAATGGCGTCGGCTTGGGCGGGTGTGAACTGGGGCAGATGCAAGAGCCGTTTTACACAACGCGCTCATCAGGCGATGGCATGGGGCTGGGCCTCTCTATCACGGCAGCAATCATCAAAGAACACAATGGTACTTTGAGCGCCGCTGACAAGCGCGACGGCGGTGCAGTTTTCGTTGTAGACCTACCGATCAGTGAAACATTGCCGGATTTGGACAATGAGTAAACAACCGCGCATTCTGGTGGTGGATGATGACAGCGCCATGCGGGACTCGCTGGCGCACCTTTTGGGCAAAGCAGGCTTTGAAACCATCTGCTTGGCAAAAGCTGACACTGTGCTGTCGCTCATTCAATCGGAAGATATTGATGTGCTGCTGTGTGACGTGAGAATGCCGGGTACGACCGGCCTTGAGTTGCAGGCGCAACTAAAGGGCCAAACCGATGTGCCGTTGGTGCTGATGTCGGCCCATGGCGACATTGCCACGGCGGTCAACGCCATTCAGGACGGCGCTTACAGCTTTCTGGAAAAGCCGTTTGATCCGCGCCGTTTGATCAAGCTGCTCAACAATGCGGTGCAACTGCACCGTTTGAAGCGCAATGCCGACCGGCTGAAAACGCGCCTAGCGGAACTCTCCGGCCTTGACCGCGTGTTGATTGGCAATGCGCCAGCCGTGGTCGCTTTGCGCCGCGAAATTGCAGACCTCAGCACCACGACGGCCAATGTACTTTTGATGGGTGAGACCGGTACCGGCAAGGAGCTTGTGGCCAAAGCGCTGCATGATCTTGGTCCGCGCGCAGCGGAGCCATTTATTCCGCTCAACTGCGCGGCAGTGCCCGTTGCCCGCTTTGAGGAGGTGCTGTTTGGCATCACAGGTGCCGAGCCGGGCCTGCTGGCGCAAGCCGAAGGCGGCACTTTGTTTCTGGACGAGTTGGGCGCCATACCGGCTGAAATTCAGGTCAAGCTGCTGCGGGTGATCGAAACCAAGCAATACACCCCGATCAACACCACCAGGATGATGACGGCCGACATCCGTATTGTTTCAGCCGGTCAGGACCGCTTGGAAGAAATGGTCAAAACCGGTGCATTCCGCGAAGATCTTTATTTCCGGCTCAACACGATTCTGCTCAATCTGCCGCCCCTGCGCCAACGCGGTGACGATGTGACCACGCTCTATGCGCACTACCTCGCCATATTCGCCGCTACCTATGAAACCGATCCGCCTAAGCTTACATCGGCGGATATCGCTAGCCTGATGACCTATGAGTGGCCCGGCAACGTGCGCGAGCTGCGCAATGTGTGCGAGCGCCATGTGCTGGCGGCGCGCCGCGGCGCGGGTTCGGTTGAAGCGGCCATGCGCAACACCAATGACATCACGGATATGCCATCCACCCTGCGCGAAGCGGTGGCGGCGTTCGAGCGCCAACTCATCGGCAAGGCCATAGCGGACTGCAATGGGCGCATGGATGATGTTGCTGAGGCGCTAGGCATCGGGCGCCGGACACTGAACGAGAAGATCGTCAAGCTGGGTTTGGACAAGCAAGCGCTGCTGAAATCCTAGGTCCTGACCCCAAGGCCTGCGGGTTTCCGCAAGTTCAAACTTGGTGGTTGGCGGATTCCTTCATATGGATTTTTGTCGGTCCTGCCTTACATTGGAAGCAAGCGCCGTGGAGGCGGTGCTGACTTTGGAGGAAATCATTATGAAAAAGCTCACAGCTATTCTGGCTGGTGCCGCATTTGCCTTGTCGGCAAGTGTCGCCATCGCGCAAGATGCAAAGGACTACATTCTCAACACCGCTTCAACCGGCGGCACTTACCACCCCGTTGGCACGGCAATCGCCACCTTGTCCAAGGTGAAGCTGCTGCCTTCGCAAAACTTCAGCCTCACGGCGGTCAACTCAGCCGGTTCTGGCGCAAACGTGCAGGCCATGGGCGCTGGCACGGCGGACTTTTCCATTTTGCAGGGGCTGTTCGGTTTTTACGCAGCAACAGGCACCGGCCCGATCTCCGAGCCACAGCAAAACCTGCGTTCTGTGACGATGCTTTGGCAGAACGTTGAGCAGTTCGTCATCCCAACCGACAAGGTCAACACCGGAACCGCCATGGATATGGTCGCGCTGAAGGGCATGGGTGCGGGTATGGGCAGCCAAAACTCCGGCACAATCGGCTCCAATTCCGTTCTGATGTCGGGCCTCGGTGTCGACCTCGAAACTGACTATGAGCTGGTTTATGCCGGCTACGGCCCGACAGCCGACGCGATGGCCAACGGCCAAGTTGTTGTTGCGGGCATCCCCGCCGGACCGCCCACCGGCGCGATCACCCAGCTGATGGCTGCCAATGAAGGCAAGTTCACGGTCCTCGATGTAACCGAGGAAGAACTGGCGAAAATGGATGGCGGCCGCAACCTGTGGGTGCCTTACACCATCGCTGCGGGCACCTATCCCGGCCAGGAAAAAGACATCAACACGATCGCTCAGCCGAACTTTTTGGCGGTGAACGCCGATGTTGACGAAGAGCATGTCTATCAGCTGACAAAAACCATGTTTGAAAACCTCGGCTTCC
>JBAUIL010000041.1:0-2197 GCA_049682915.1 Ahrensia sp.
CTTTGGTTGTGGGATGGGGTAAGAACCGATCACAACACCATTGAGCACGGTGGCTGCCTTGCTGGTGCCCGATGCGCCACCCAAGCCTGCCCGCAGCGCCTGTGGTGACCGGTTGAGCGTGCCGATGGAGTCGGTTGAAAACGTGATATAGCCCTCAATCTGGCGGCCATCCCAGCGGCTGGCGCGGGCTTCTTCGGTGCACACCCGGCTGCTCAAATCGGCAACCGGCAAGCCCGCCTCAACCGCATCCCGCGGCAGTGTCGCGAGATTCGGCATTGTGGTGCCCGCGCGCAGTGCTGCAAAGCCGGCATCGAGCACGTTGGCGCTTTTCTCAGCGCGTGATTTTTGGCTGGTCTCGCCCATGACAACGGCAACCAGCGTTGACCCGTCGCGGGTCGCCGACGCAACAATGTTGAAACCCGACGCACAGACAAAGCCGGTTTTCATCCCATCAGCACCGCTATAGCGGCCGAGCAACAGATTGTAAGTCGGGGTGACGGTGTCGCCGGTTTGAATGCCTTCGGCAGCGAAATAGCCGTCATATTGCGGAAATTCCAGACGGATCGCACGCGCCAATGCCGCCATGTCACGCGCGGTGGTGTACTGGTTGGCATCATGCAGGCCATTGGCATTGACAAAGTTCGTGGCGGCCATGCCCAGCCTTTGCGCCTCACGGTTCATCTGCGCGACAAATGCTTCCTCGGTGCCTGACACAGCCTCGGCCAGCGCGACCGACACATCATTGGCGGACTTGATGATCAGCATCTTCAGCGCATTGTCGATGGTCATCACCGAGCCCACCGCATAGCCCATCTTGCTGGGTGGTTCGCTGGCCGCGTTGGACGACATGCGCACCGGTGACAGCATATCGAGTTCCCCGCGGCTCAAAGCGCGAAAGGTCACATAGGCCGTCATCAGCTTGGTCAGCGATGCCGGGCTCCACCGGCGGTCGGCTTCTTCGGCGCTGGTCACCATGCCGGTTTTGACGTCAACAACCACGGCGGGTGCAGCATAGGCGGCATCCAAAAGGCTGAGCGCGGTGACGGCGGATAGCATCAAAGAAGACAGGATACGGGGCATGAGCAGCTTTCGGTGGCGCATAAGATGCTTGCTTTGGTAAATCAGCTTGCGTCGATACACAACAATTGTGCCCGTCAAATGGCCGCAAAGCTTTGTGCTTGCGTTTGGTGCCTTGCCGCGCCACATCAGTGTCAGACAAGGAGAACGCCCATGCCCGTCATGAACATCACCGCACAATTGCAGGCCGAAGCGGCTGAATGGCGCCGTCATTTGCATGCCAATCCGGAACTGATGTTTGACGTGCATGAAACAGCGGCCTTTGTGGCGCAAAAGCTGCAAGCCTTTGGCTGTGATGAGGTGGTGACAGGGCTGGGACGCACCGGCGTTGTCGGCGTTATCAACGGCAAAAAAGGCGCGGGACAAACTGTCGGCCTGCGCTCGGACATGGATGCGCTGCCCATCAAGGAAGCCGTGGACCGGCCTTACAAGTCAACGATAGAGGGCAAGATGCATGCCTGCGGCCATGACGGCCACATGGCCATGCTGCTGGGCGCGGCACGCTATCTGGCGGAAACACGCAATTTTGCGGGCAAGGTCGTCGTCATTTTTCAACCGGCGGAAGAAGGCGGTGGCGGTGGCCGCGAGATGGTTCAAGACGGGCTGATGGAGCGGTTTGGCATCGACCGCGTTTTTGGCATGCACAATATGCCAGGACTTCCGCTGGGTTCTTTCGCCATCCGGCAGGGTCCGTTTTTTGCCGCGACAGATGAATTCGTCATCACCGTTACCGGCAAGGGCGGCCATGCGGCGATGCCGCACAAAACAATCGATCCGGTGGTGGTTGGCGCGCAGATTGTGCAGGGGCTGCAAACCATTGCGTCGCGCGTCACCGATCCGTTGTCATCGATCGTGGTGTCGGTGACCAAATTTAACGCGGGCCATGCCCATAATGTCATTCCCCATACGGCAACGCTGGGCGGTACCATGCGCACACTGACACCGGAAAACCGCGCTTTGGGTGAAGCGCGCATGAAGCAGATCGCCGAAGGCATTGCGTCAGCCCATGGGGCGACGGCACAATTCACGTTCCATCGCGGATATCCCGTTACGGTCAATCATGGCGCAGAGACCGATGTGATGGCAGCGATTGCGCGCGACATTGTTGGCGACAGCAATG
>JBAUIL010000042.1:0-26601 GCA_049682915.1 Ahrensia sp.
ACATTGAGGAGCAGTGTTGGCCAGCGCGCTATAATGATGGCGTGATGACGTCGCCTGCGGGTTGCAATCCTGGCTACTGGCGCGATGCCTACACAAGCACATCTGAAACATGCACCAATTACGAATACGGTCCGCCAGAAACAACCTGTACGCCCGTAACAAAGACTTGGCATGGCTGTGTCGGTTCGCGCGCGCCAGCGCTTAATGTGCGGGATCAAGCCTACTCAAACCCTGTGCCAGGCCTGTTGGGCATTCAATGCACATCGGAGATCGAACCGCTTACCAGTAATGGCAACCGCCTAAAGGCTTCCATCAACGGCTTTACGCCGAAACGCGAAACCTACATTGGTACGGGCGCTTCATGGGGTTATCGTCTGCTGACGCGCCGTGCACCCTTCGCCGAAGCTCAGTCCTTTGGTGACGACATCAAAAAGTTTCTGATTGTCATGAGTGATGGTGACAATACGCGTGCGCCTAACGTTGGCGCAAATACAGAGATGCACACCAATGGCGATACGGCCTATGCCAATGATCAAACGTCCAAGGCATGCCGCGAAGCGCGCGATCAGGATATAGTCGTCTACACCATTTCGTTTGGTACCACGATCACGGCAGATGGACAGGCGACGCTACGCGACTGCGCTGGAGATAATAGTCGCTACTTCGAAGCCAGCGATGCCGCTGCTCTCCAAGATGCGTTTGATGCCATTGCCCGCGCGATCTTCACATTGAAGCTGACGAGCTAAGGCAGAATAACTGGTCTCGATCAGAGACCTGTGACTAGAAAAACCGTGTGTCTTGCCGATGGGCAGCGCGCGGTTTTTCTTATTTGAAGGATTTAAGCGCATATGTGCGCTCACGTAAAAATCACGCAACTTTTTTTCGGGCGCGTTTTGTATCGATCTGGCACAATTTCGCTAAGCAGCTGAAATACAGGCGCTTTTAAATCGTTTAAGATGGTCGGATTGCGTGCGTTTACGTTTGGGTAACCATAAGAGTTAGCCTTGTTCTAACATCAATTGCGTAAATTGATGCTGCAACAAATGCAGGGGTTGGTTTTGAAGTACCTAATTCGAGCGGGATGGGCCGCTCTCGTGATCATCGGCATCGCCGTGGTCTGCCAGCCGATTGGCTTGGACGCGCAGGTCTTTTATGGCCTGGCGGGTCTCGCTGTGATGTTGCTTATTCACATGTTGAAATTGCGCGGACCGTTGCGCCACGTTTTCCTGGCAATCGCCGTCTCCATCGCGCTGCGTTACTTGTATTGGCGCGTCACCAGCACGCTGCCGTCCAGCGATGACATTTTGAGCTTTATTCCCGGCATCATTTTGTTGATTGCGGAAGTGTATTCCATTGCCATGCTGTTCATCAGTGTGATGGTGAGTGCGGAGCCTTTGAAGCGCAAGCCGCAGCCATTGCGCGGATCGCCGAAGGATTATCCGTCGGTGGATGTTTTCATTCCATCCTACAACGAAGATGACGACATTCTTGGCACGACCATGGCCGCGTGCGTCAACATGAAATATCCCAAGGACAAGCTGACCATCTATCTGTGTGATGATGGTGGCTCTGACCAGAAGTGTAACGATAAAGACCCCGCAAAGCGTCATGAAGCGATTGCCCGCCGCAAGCGCCTGATGGCGATGTGTAAAGAGATGGGCGTTGAGTACCGCACACGTGCGCGCAACGAGCACGCCAAAGCGGGTAACATGAACGAGGCGCTGAAAACCTCGCATGGCGACCTAATTCTGGTGTTTGATGCGGACCACGCGCCCGTTCGCGACTTCCTGCTCAAGACAATCGGCCATTTCCAGCACGATCCGAAGCTGTTTCTGGTTCAAACGCCGCACTTCTTCCTCAACCCTGATCCGGTTGAGAAAAACATGGGCACATTCTCATTCATGCCGTCTGAGAACGAGATGTTCTATCAGGTCTCTCAGAAGGGGCTTGATAAGTGGGACGCATCGTTCTTCTGCGGTTCGGGCGCTATTTTGAGCCGTGCAGCGCTAAACCAGGTGGGTGGTTTCTCCGGTATTACGATCACCGAAGACTGTGAAACAGCGCTTGATCTGCATTCGCTCGGCTGGTCGTCGGCTTATGTTGACGAGCCGCTGCTTGCCGGCTTCCAGCCTGAAACAATTGAAGCCTTTTTGACCCAGCGCTCGCGCTGGTGCCAAGGCATGACGCAGATTTTGCTGCTCAAGCCGCCTTTCTTCAAGAAGGGCCTGTCGACCATGCAGCGCATCGCATATCTTTCGTCGATGCTGTATTGGCTGTTCCCGCTGTCGCGCATGACATTCACCATCGCGCCAATGCTGTATATCTTCTTCGATCTGGAGATCTACAATGCGAGTTTCCAGGAGTTCATGGCCTATACGGGCATTTTGATGGCGTCTGCGGCAATCACCCAGAACTATCTCTATCACTCCGTACGCTGGCCGTGGATTTCCGAGACCTATGAATACATGCAGTCGCTGCATCTGGTGCCGGTCATTTTTGCAACTGTGTGGAAGCCGCGCGCGCCTAGCTTCAAGGTGACCGATAAGGGCCAAACCCTTGAGAACGACTTTTTCTCTCCCAAGGGCTGGGCATTCCTGGCTATGTTCATTCTGCTGCTGCTGTCGGCGTTGACGGCTCTGTATCGCCTGTGGCTCGACAACTTCTCCAACGAGTTGTTGATGGTTGTTGGCGCGTGGAGTGTGTTCAACCTCATTCTGGGTGGCATGGCGATCGGCCTTTGTGCTGAAAAGAAAGAGCGTCGCCGTCACTATCGTTTGAGCCCGGAAACACCTGACTACAGCTTTGAGTTGCACACCAAAGAGGGCGTCAAGCAGGTCAATGCTGCAGACTTCGCCATCGGTGGTATCGGCCTGACGGACAAGGACCGTCGTGTGGGTGGCGCAAAGCTTGAAAAAGGCATGCACGGTAAGCTGCGCGTGATCAACAATAAGACCAAGAAGGCTATCCACGCATTCAACGTCTCCATCGGCTGGCATGACCCGACCGGTACACCGCGCATTGGTGTATCGCTGGTGCGTCCTACCGCGCGTGACCGTCGCATGCTGGCCTTCCTGATGTTGCCCGGTGACGGCCAATTGCAGAAAATCATGATGAAACGCCGGGTGCGCCGCCCGCTGCTGAAAGGCACTTTCATCATCATTCTGTGGGCGCTCGACCAATCGGGCAGGGGCATTCGCGCCGTAATCGGCGAATTGTTCCCCGGTCCTGAGAAGAAAAACGTGACCGAATGACGGAAAAAAGGGCGGTGTTAACTACTGAGCGCGTATGGTTGGCACGAACGCCGCTTAAAATGCGATGAAACGGAAATAAGACTGTGGTTCCAACCGGAAAAAAGATGAAAAAAAGCCTGACTGGTGCAGTGCTTTTGACCACGGCGGCTGGCATATTGTCAGGCGCTGTGCCGTCTTTCGCGCAGAACGCCACGGTGCCGGTTTTGCAAAGCCCGATGCCTTTTCAGGCAGCACCAAATGAAAGCGCTATTACCCCCGACGAAAACCCCCGCGCTTACCCCAATATCTTCCGCGCCTTTGAAGAAAACGTCAGCGGTATTGATCATTCGAAGCTGACGGACAATCTGGGGTCATACAGCGCTAACGGCCAGCGGATTGCAGCCGACGTGTCACGTTTGCCAGTGGTCGCAAAGTCGCCAACGCTTTGGGGTGAGTTCGACTACATCTCATGGCCGATTTTTGTCACTGCCGCTGATATGAGCAACACCGTTCGGGTGAGCCTGACGTTCCAGAATGCCGCATCGGTAATGCCTGAGAACTCGCAGATCACGATGTATATCAACGGTGCCAAAGTGGCGGCATCAACATTGCAATCACCGGCGACGCCCGGCACGCTTGAGGCTGAGTTGCCCGCTGCCGCGCTGACGGCAGGCTATAATGCGCTGACCGTTATCGTGCATCAACATCACCGCGTCGATTGCAGCGCTGAAGCAACCTACGAGTTGTGGACGCGCATCGATACCGCGCGGTCGTTTATTGAATATGGCGGCAACAAGCAGCGCGTTTCAGCGATGCGCGATATCGCGGGTCTGCCACTGGACCAGAACCAGGCGCTGCCGATCCGCCTGCATTTCCCGGATAATCAGCCCTTTGAAGCTGCGGGCGAACGCTCGCAACGCTATCTGCGCACGGTGCAGGAG
Source organism: Ahrensia sp. (assembly GCA_049682915.1). Classification (GTDB taxonomy): domain Bacteria; phylum Pseudomonadota; class Alphaproteobacteria; order Rhizobiales; family Rhizobiaceae; genus JBCDLI01. Next base: position 4,172 of record JBAUIL010000042.1, read on the forward strand.
GCGGCTGTCGTGCGTGGTACGCACAAGACCGATGTGCAGGTGGCGAATCCTGACAACACGCTGCTGCATCAGCCGGGCCTCGATGTGTTCGCAGGCTCAATCTCCGAACTGCAGGCCACCTCGACCCTAGCGCGGCTGTATGACTTTTCTGCCATCGAGGCGCGCGTTGCCGCCGCCTCCAACAACACGGTTTTTGTGACATCGCGTGACAGCCGCCGGACCTTGATGTTCAGCGCAAACGAAATCGCAACCCGTGAAGACGCCTTTGCGAAATTTTCTGAAAAGCCAATTGTCGGCTCTCCTACCGGTGAACAATTGGCCAAGGCCGAACTGTCACAGGCGTTGGAAAACACGTCGGTATCGCTGCGCGAGCTGGGCTTTATCGAGAACGAATTTGTCGGACGCCGCTTCAATGGCAAGTTCGGCTTTGAACTGCCATCGGATTTCTTTCCGGGCGCCTATGATGAGATCTCGTTGCACCTCTTTGGCATGCACATCGATGGCTTGAAACAGGGCCAACGCCTGCTGATCCGCATTAACGGCCAGAGCGAGGTGTCTTTGCCGTTGACGCACCGTCGGGCAGGGGTGTTTGAAGATAAAATCGTTCAGTTGGAACTGGCACGCTTTAAGCCTGGTTACAACGAAATCGAGATGGAAGCATTCGTTGAAAAGCCGTCTGACGACAGCTGTTTCCCCGGCCAGCAGATTGAGCCGGAGCCGCGCTTCTTTATTTCCGGCGATTCATTTTTAACAATACCGAAACTGGCTAAAATGGGTCGCTTCCCCAATGTGGGAACAACGTTGAACACTGGTTTCCCCTACCGCACCCAGGACGGACGCGGTGGCTTGGATGTGGTGCTGTCAGACAGCCGTTCCGAAACGCTGGGCAAAGCGGCGGACTTCGTGGCGGCCTTGGCGGGACAAAGCAATCAACTGTTCAACGCCCGGGTACAAATGCCGTCCGGCATTTCTGCCGATGGCTTTGCGCTCAACCGCGTTCTGGTCGGTCGATTCGACTCGTTGCCGCCCACTTATGCGCAGCAGTTGCAGGGCATCGATATGACGCAGATGGTGGCCTATTGGAGCAATCCGGCCATTGATGTTGCCAGTGCTAATGTGGACACCATGCGCACCAGCGCCTTGGGCGATGCGGATGGCGGTTTAATCAACCTTGATCTTGGCCTGCCGACGGGCAGTCAGATTGATCTCTTGGGCGTCACCCAAACCGGACAGTCCGGCACCAGCATGCGCGACCAGTTCCGCCGTCAGGCGCAAGTGCGCCGTGATAGCTCCACGTTTGGCCTTCTGCTCGACAAATTGACCAGCTTTATCATGGCGCCGGTACGTGCGTTGCAGCCAGCGGTCAAAGAAAAGCGTTCCATCCCGCCTACCTCTTCGGCTGTTGTCGGCCAGGTGGTGGAAGGCAAAACACTGACCACGGTCATCGGCTACGCCGAAACCGGTAACGCCAGCGCACCAATCAGCGGCTTTTTCTCCAAGCGCGGCTATGAGGACGACATGGTCCAAACCGCCGGTCTGCATCTGACAGACACCGCTGTTATTTCGGTGGTGGGTGATGTCGCGGAACTGAGCATGTTGCAAGACTATTCCATTCGCAACGTCCGGCTGATTGTCGCGGGTTGGTTGTCGAATAACCCTGCGATCTACGGCTTGTTGACCGTACTGGCCTTCCTGCTGGCGGGCGGCATGTCATGGATGGCGTTGCAGAGAACTGAACGGACTGTTGGCGAAACCTTCCAGATAAACGAGTAAGACAATGCTTGCGAGAGTTGTTGCATTTCTATGCGTGATCGCGATCGGGTTCAGCGCACCGGCCATGGCAGCTTCGGTTTCGCCTGCGGGCGGGTTGGATTACGAAGGTATCTGGAAGTCCTACAAACGCTCATTCGTGGGCACTGATGGGCGCGTTATTGACAATGTCAACGGTAACATCTCTCACAGTGAGGGCCAAGGTTATGGCATGATCTTGGCGTTTGCCGCCGGTGACCGGACTGCATTTGAAGAGATTTATGCGTTTGCAAAAAACAATTTGCGGGTGCGCAAGGACAAACTGTTTGCGTGGCGTTATGACGAGCGCAACTCACCCGCTGTCAGCGACAAGAACAATGCCTCCGATGGCGATTTGCTGATTGCCTGGGCGTTGCTCGAGGCAGCAGAGGCAGGCTGGAATGGTGCCTATAAGCACGAAGCGCTTGAAATTCTGCGCGATCTGGAAAAGCAGATTGTCTATGCCAAGCCGGTGGGCAAGGTTTTGCTGCCCGGTGGCACAGGTTTTATCGACAAAAGCGGCAATGTGACCGTCAATCCGGCCTATTGGATTTATCCAGCGATGGAGCGGGTTGCCTCATTGAGCGGACGCACTGTGTGGCAGGAGGTGACCGAAACAGGCATGTTGCTCAAGCGCAGTCTGACCCCCTCGTTCAACGGCTTGGTGCCGGATTGGGTGACAATCTTCCCCGCGCAAGGCGGTATCGGGCTTTCGACTAAATTGTCAGCTAAATATGGTTACGAAGCTATTCGTGTGCCCATCTACACAATGTGGTCAGCTGAAATTCCGGCTGAATTTGGCGCAGCCATCGTAAAAAGCTCAACAAATACAAGAACCGCGCGCATGGAGTTGTTCGATTTGCGCAGCGGTGCGCGTGATGATGCGTTCCGTGATCCTGGTTATTCGGTGATTAATCATCTGGCAAATTGTGTCGTTTCGGGTCGTAAACTACCTGTTAACGCTAAAACTCAAATCGATATCAACTATTATCCGGCTACCTTGCAGCTGCTGTCGCTTGTGGCAGCGCAAACGAGGTTTCCCCAATGCATGTAGGCGCGCGTTTCGCACTCTACACATTGCTATTGATGTCCAGCACTGCCGCATTTGCTCAGCAACTGCCGCAGGTCGAGACAATTTCTGTGCCTCGGGCTACCACGCCGGACGTGTTTGCATTGCGCTTTTACGCCAAAGAGGGCGACAATGAGCGTTACAAGCTGGAACTACAACGATTGCAAAGGATGTATCCTGGTTTCACGCCGCCCGAAAACCTGTTGCAGGACACGGCGGCACTGGAGCAGGGGCTTTGGGATTTGTACGGTGAGGGCAATGTTGATGCCCTTTTGGCACGTATTGAAGAGATCAAACGCAGTGATGAAACTTGGGAGCCCAGTGAGGCGCTGACCAACGAGTTGTCGCGCATCAGCGCGCGCACGTCGCTAATGAATGCCTATCGCGATTTCGACACCAGCCGCGTTAAAGAGATCGCCAATGATAATCCGCTGCTGATCAATCCTGATGACCCGGAAGTTGTGTGGGCTGTTGCGGAAACATTTGCCAATGAGAAGGACTATAAGTCCGCTTTTGAAGCCTACACTTTTGCCGTCCAGAGCGCGCAAAACACCGAGGTGCGCGCCGGTGCGCTGCAAAAAGCGGCCCAGAATCTGACCACGGAAGATGCCGGTTCACTGTATCAGATTGCCCTGGTTCAGTTTCAGGAAGAAAACGCCGACCGTGCGCTAGACATCGGCTTTGCGCGCGGCTTGACCATACGCGCCAACCAATATGGCACCGGTTTTCCGGCTGAATATATCGACACCATCAATCTGTATATGCAGTGGGCGATGGAAACCAACATGTTGTCCGACATCGAGGTTTTGTCATGGACGCTGTATAATCAACGCCAATATCTGCCCGCGTTGGCATTGTTCCAGCGCTCGCTTGAAATCCGGCCAGACCCAAAAACGGTAGAAGGCATATTGCTGTCGCTCAAAGAGCTGGACCGGGTGCCAGAAGCGCAGCCAATTGCCACCGAATGGCGCACGGCTTCCGCTGATATTGCCGCGCTTTATTTGAACTTGTGGGCGCCGGTGCTGTTGACCGAGCAGCCGCAATCGCTGTCGCCGGAGTTTCTACAGACTTTTGCTTTGACCACCAATGATGTGTCGTCGGGCGAGGGTGCTGAAGCACTTGGCTGGTATGCCTACAACGTCAAGCAATATAGAGCCGCCGATGCCTGGTTTCAAAAAGCGATTGAGTGGGATCTGACGGAAACGGCCGTTCTGGGTCGGCTCTACACCGCGATTGCGGTGAAGGATGAGCCGCTGTTTGACCAGATCAAGGCAGCCTATGCTGTGTCCTACGCGAAGGTTGCCGCCGAAGCCTATGAGCGTGCAGGCACCGCGCAAACCGCGACGACGACGACAACGACAGCGTCTTCGGGCACGAAGCAAGTTGTGACCACACAGCGCACGCGCACAATCCCGACAGAACGCTCTGTCTCACGCGTGCAAACCAATTCGAACGCTATCCAAGCAGCTTTCCAGGCCAAGAACTACACACGATGTATTGAGTTGAGCGACCAACAAATCGCGCGTGGCCGTGTTGGACCGGATGATTATCAAACACGCGGTTGGTGCTTGATGAACCTGGACCGGCCTGCCGAGGCCCAGGAGGCCTTTGCACGTGCCATTGCGACTGATGGCATTACAGAAACCAACAAAAAAGCGTCGGCCTACGGCGCATCATTGGCCGCTTTGGGCACAGGGCGCACCGACACAGCCTTTGATATCGCCAACAATAACGCGATGGAAGGAACACAACGCGCCACGGTCAACAAAGAAATTCTGACCCAGCGCGCCATCGCTGCATTCCGCGCACAAGACTATCGCTCAACTCTGTTTGCGCTGGACGAGTTGCGCAAAATTGCTCCGGAGCCGCGCAACTTGGCGCATCTGCGTGGTTGGTCTTTGTATTATCTGGGTGACGCGCACGGCGCGGTGAGCGTGTTTGAAGCAATCGACAGTGTATACTCCACTTCCGACAGTCAGCGCGCTTTGGCGACAGCGCGCGAGAAAGCAGGCGGACGGTTCTTCCGATGAAAAAAATGACAAGAAAATCGGCTCATTTGGCACTTTTGGCAGGCAGCGCATTGGCGCTTGCAGCGTGTTCCGGACGCGGTATTTCCTATGATCACACATCTGGCATTGATGTATCCGGACCGGCGCGCCACGGCCAGGGCTACACGTTGGTGGATAATACCAATCCGGCAGATGCTTTCGTGCAAATTCCGGACCGCATCATGCGCGGCATTTCCATGGATGAGCGGGTCTATGGCAATGGTATCTCGCAAACATTGACGCTTGCCGCTGATGCAGCGGTGCGCGGTGCCAACCATTTTGATATCCGCCTGGTCTCGCGTGGCACGTTTACGGACATGACTGAAAAGCTCGAGGTCCATGGCGCTGCAGCACATCAAATCCGCTCTCAGTTCAAGGCGACATTCCCAGGCAAACCCTTTGCCATGGATCAATCCTTGCACAGCAATGAATTTGGCAATTTCGGTTTTGTGTTCTTCAATGAAGGCAACGGTGTCGGCTGCATGTATGGCTGGCAATCCATGGAAGCGGAAAGCACCCAGCCGAACACCCGATTGGTGAAAAACTGGCTGCGGGACCGGACTGCCTCGGCCAATAATGCCAAGCTGTCTTACCGGTTGCGCTTCTGCGGTAAGGGCCTTCAATATTCTGACGCCATTCACCTGATGCGTTCGGTTCGTATCAATGTGCCCGCCGATGTGTTTGTCCGTGACCGCAATTTGCGCTGGTCATCAGGCGGCAATTACACTGGTGTCGGCTATCGCGGTGCCAATGCGCAGGACCTTGAGTATACAACCGGTGAAACCTATTCCGAGCGTCGCGGCACGCTGTGTGAGCCGGGCTCAACGCTGGGTGACTACAACGCCTACGGCTCGACCTGTGCCGAGAAGCCGAAGCCCGCAGCCCAGCCGGTTGCGCGCCGTACCACCACGCGCACGGTGACCAGGGAGGTTGTCGCGCCAACGCCGGAAAAACCCGAGCAACCGGAAACAGAGGTAACAACTGTTGTGCCGTTGCCGGTGCCGGGTGCGACACCGGCGCCCGCTGTGCCCCAAGCACAACCGCGCTTGCAGCCGCAAAGCCCGTCCATCTTGGAGGTGCCGAGCATTCAGGCGGTGCCGGGTGCGGAGGATATCATCAGCCAGCAGGGTAGCGTGCCTTTGCCACCGCAGTCGGCTCAGCCGCCGCAGATTGCGCCGGCTCAGCCAGCACAGGCGCCGCGTATCATTCCGATTGTGCCCAGTCAGCAGCAACAGCAGCAATTGGCGCCACAGCCCTTGCCGCAAATTCAAGCGCAGGGCCAGCAAGTGCAGGCACAGGTGGAGCCGGTTCGCATTCAGGCAAACCAAGTGCCACAGATGGTGGATGCAAACGGCGCAACGGTTATTCCGCTGCCGCAATAGCCTTCGCATTTTCCCAATCCGAACAAGAGTGCTGCGTAGATTGAGTTCTGCGCGGCACTTTTCTTATTTGGTTGCTTCTGCACGTTGCTAATTGGCGGTTCGCGTGTTTGAGTTGTAATGGTTAAGAAAATACAGGGATTCCAAATGGGTGCGTCCGATCCGGGGCCGAAAGCAAAACTGCCAGACTTTCTCACTTTCTCTGACATTGAGATGCTTGCCGCTGGACAACACAACGCTGCCTATGACGTTTTCGGACCACGCAAAAGCGGGCGCACGCGTTACATAACGACCCTTCAGCCTAACGCTGTGTCGGTATTTGCCAATGTTGGCACAAAATCGACCGAACTTGCCCGTGTCGGTAAAGACATCTTTTGCGGCGCGGTTGCCGGTGGTGCCTATACGTTGACAATCCGCTATGGCGATGGTGCGGAATTAACCACCGTTGACCCCTATGCTTTTGCTCCGGTACTGTCTGACTTTGACCAATATTTGATGGGTGAGGGCACCCATAAAGAGCTGTGGCGTGCGCTTGGCGCTCATGTGATGGCCCATGAAGGTTTTGACGGCACGCACTTTGCGGTTTGGGCACCCAATGCAAGGCGTGTCAGCGTTGTGGGTGATTTCAATATGTGGGACGGGCGTCGCCATATGATGCGTCCGGTGGGTAATACCGGCGTTTGGGAGATTTTCATTCCCGATGTCGCCGATGGTGCTTTGTATAAATATGAAATCGCTTCCCAGCATGGCGTGTCACAAAAAGCCGACCCGGTCGGTTTCGGCTCGCAGCATCCGCCGGAAAAAGCGTCCATCGTGCGCGATATCAGCGGCTATGGCTGGAAGGATGAGGCTTGGATGAGGGCGCGCGCGGCGCGTGCGGACCGCAGCCAGCCGATCTCAATCTACGAAGTGCATCTTGGCTCATGGCGTCGTCGTTATGATGATGGCGGCCGTCCGCTTAGCTACAAAGAGCTGGCGCGCGATCTGGTTTCATACGTTGCGCATATGGGGTTTACCCATATTGAACTGATGCCGGTTTCCGAATTTCCGTTCGACGGGTCTTGGGGCTATCAGCCGGTGGGGCTTTACTCGCCGACAATCCGCTTCGGCCCACCCCATGAGTTTCGGGATTTTGTCGAAGCAGCCCATGCCGCCAATATTGGCGTGCTGTTGGACTGGGTGCCGGGGCACTTTCCAACCGACGCGCATGGGCTTGCCCAGTTCGATGGTACGGCACTCTACGAGCACGCCGATCCGCGTGAGGGGTTCCATCAGGATTGGAACACGCTGATTTATAATTACGGGCGTGTGGAGGTGAAGAATTACCTGATCGCTAACGCGCTCTACTGGCTTGAAGAATACCATCTAGACGGACTGCGCGTCGACGCGGTCGCTTCCATGCTGTACCGCGATTATTCGCGCTCGGCTGACCAATGGGTTCCCAACAAGGATGGCGGTCGAGAAAACTATGAGGCCATCCAGTTTCTGCAGGATATGAACATCGCCGCCTATGGCGCGGATGCGGGCATCATGACGGTGGCGGAGGAGAGCACGTCGTTTCCCGGCGTGTCGCAACCAGCCCACACCGGCGGACTTGGCTTCGGCTATAAATGGAATATGGGCTGGATGAACGACACGCTGCGGTACATCGAAAAAGACCCGATCCACCGGCAATATGACCACCATTTGATGACGTTTCCCATCGACTGGGCGTTCAGCGAAAACTTCATTCTGCCGATCAGCCATGATGAGGTGGTCCACGGCAAAGGGTCGATGCTGGAAAAAATGCCGGGGCCGGGCTGGGAGAAATTCGCAAATCTGCGCGCTTACTATGGATTCATGTGGAGCCATCCAGGCAAGAAGCTGCTGTTTATGGGGTGCGAGTTTGCCCAGCCCTCCGAGTGGGACCACAACAAGGAACTGGATTGGTCGGCGGCAGAGCAGCCTGCACATAAGGGCATTCAGCGGCTGGTGCAGGACTTGAACGCGCTTTATCGAGAAACACCGGCTTTGCATGTGCATGACTGTGTGCCGGAAGGTTTCAAATGGATCAGCAATGATCCGGCACAGTCGACGATCTGCTTTGCGCGCTTTGGTGGCCAAGGTGATGCGCCTGTGGTGGTGGCGTGCAACTTTACACCGGTTGAACGGATGGACTTCAGGCTGGGCGTGCCAGCGGCAGGGTTGTGGCATGAAGTCTTGAACACCGATGCGGCGATCTATGGCGGCGGCAACCGCGGCAATTTGGGTGGTGTGCACTCAGCAGACATTGGCCATGATGGCCACAGCCAATCGATCCAGCTGACACTGCCGCCACTCGCGGTGATCGTGCTCAAGCTCGATCAATAAATAGTTTTGGGAGGAGAACAACGATGGTGACTAAAAGGCTTACACAACGTTCCATGGTTTTCGTTTTGGCGGGCGGGCGGGGCAGTCGCCTCAAGGAACTGACCGACCGGCGCGTGAAACCGGCGGTTCCCTTCGGCGGCAAGGCGCGTATCATCGACTTTGCACTGTCGAACGCCATGAATTCCGGCATCCGCAAAATGGCCATCGCTACCCAATACAAAGCACACAGCCTGATCCGCCATGTGCAGCGGGGCTGGAACTTTTTGAACGCCGCGCGCAATGAGTTTATCGACGTGCTGCCGGCCTCTCAGCGCGGCGGCACTGAAAGCTGGTACAAAGGCACGGCGGACGCCGTCACTCAAAATATCGACATTGTCGACAGCTATGGTGTTGACTATGTCGTCATTCTTGCTGGCGATCACATCTACAAGATGGATTATGAAATCATGCTGCGCCAGCATGTCGAGTCAAAGGCCGATGTGACCGTTGGCTGCCTGACGGTTCCGCGTGAGGAGGCGTCCGCTTTTGGCGTCATGGACACGGACGATGCAGGGCGCATTACCAGCTTTCTGGAAAAGCCAGCCGACCCGCCGGGCACGCCAGACGATCCGTCCAAAGCGCTGGCTTCGATGGGTATTTACGTGTTCGACTGGAAGTTTCTGCGTGATCTTCTATTGAAAGATGCAGAGGATCCGAACTCAACCAATGACTTTGGCACGGATTTGATTCCCGCTATCGTCAAGAACGGTAAAGCCATGGCGCACCGGTTTGATGACAGTTGCGTACGCAACGAGAATGCGCCTGCCTATTGGCGCGATGTCGGCACGGTGGACGCGTTCTGGCAGGCTCACATCGATCTGACGACATTCACACCAGAGTTGGATCTATGGGATCGCGAATGGCCGATCTGGACCTATAATGAAAGTGTGCCGCCGGCGAAATTCATCCATGATGAGCGTCACCGGCGCGGCATCGCCATTTCATCGATGGTTTCGGGCGGTTGTATCATTTCGGGCACCGAGGTGCGCAATTCGTGCCTGTTCACCAATGTGCACTCCAACTCCTATGCGGTGTTGGAAGAGGCGGTGGTGCTGCCGAATGTTGTCATCAACCGGTCGGCGCGCCTGCGCCGTGTTGTCATCGATGGCGGTGTGATCATTCCAGAAGGTCTTGTTGTAGGCGAGGATCCGCTGGAAGATGCGAAATGGTTCCGTGTGACGGAACGCGGCACGACGCTGATCACCCAGCCGATGCTGCATAAACGGGCTGCTTCTTTATGATCAACGTGTTGTCGGTCGCGTCAGAATGCGCGCCACTGGTCAAGACCGGCGGACTTGCAGACGTGGCCGGTGCTTTGCCGCGTGCGGTGGCAGCATTGGGCTGCGCGATGCGGACCCTTTTGCCCGGCTACCGCATGGTGAAAGCCAAGCTTGGCAAAACCAAAACGGTCGCGCAGTTTGATGATCTGTTTGGCGGGCCCGCTCAACTCTTGTCTTGTCAGGTGGCTGATCTCGATCTTTTGGTTCTTGATGCGCCCCATCTCTACGACCGCGACGGGGGGATTTACAACGACCCAACGGGCGATGACTGGCCTGATAACCCGCAGCGCTTTGCGGCGCTGTCATTCGTTGCAGCCGCCATCTCTGATGGTGCGCTTGATGACTGGCAGCCGGACATTATTCACGGTCATGATTGGCAAGCCGGTTTCACACCGGAATATTTGCACGCTTTGGGCTGCGACGTTCCGTTTGTGTTCACCGTCCACAACATCGCTTTTCATGGCACATGCCCCAGAGAGTTGCTGGAGGCGTTGAAGCTTGATCGCAATCGCTTTGATGTCGACCACTTCGAGTTCTGGGGGCAAATTTCAGCACTGAAAGCAGCGCTGTGCGGCGCGGCCAAGATTACCACCGTATCGGAAACCTATGCCGGTGAATTGCTGACACCTGAGTTTGGCATGGGCATGGACGGCATTTTGAATACGCGCCGGGGTGACCTGTCGGGCATCGTCAACGGTGTGGATGAAAAAGCATGGAATCCGGGCACGGACCCGCACATCACACCCTATGAACGCCCAACCGGCAAAAAGGCCAATAAGAAAGCGGTGCGCGACAGATTTGGGCTTGGGCCCAGCAAAGGGCCTTTATTTGTGCTCGTATCGCGCTTGTCGGAGCAGAAGGGCATTGATCTGCTGTTGGAAGCGCTTCCGGATTTGCTGGCGGATGGTGGGCAACTGGCGCTGCTTGGTTCGGGTGATCCGCGCCTTGAAGTGGCGCTGTGTGAGGCGGCGGCCAACCACAAAAATGTTGCGGTGAAAATCGGCTATGATGAAGCGCTATCACATCTGATGATTGCCGGCGGGGACGCTATTTTGGTACCTTCACGGTTTGAGCCCTGCGGGCTGACGCAGCTCTACGGTTTGCGTTACGGCACATTGCCTGTTGTCGCTTTGACCGGTGGCTTGGCCGACACCGTGATTAATGCCTCGCCCGCCGCGCTGAATGCCGGGGTGGCAACCGGGGTGCAGTTTTTCCCAATAGACGCGCGAGCCCTTGCAAACGCGCTTGCGAGATTGCATGAGCTGTACCGTCAGCCAACGCAGTGGCGCGCAATGCAACGCAATGCGATGAAACAGAATGTCGGCTGGTCTAATTCTGCTAGAGCCTATGTCGATATTTATTCATCCCTGATGTGAGCTGGTAATTTAACTTGAGAAAATTTGCGATCAGGCCCGGTGCAGCCTCGCCGCTGGGTGCGACCTTTGACGGCAATGGGGTGAATTTCGCGGTTTATTCACGCCATGCCATGCGGGTGCTGCTTTGCCTGTTTGATGAAAACGGCAATGAAGCCCAAGTGCTGACCATGCCGGAGCGCGATGGTCATGTGTGGCACGTTTATCTGGAAGGGATGCAGCCCGGCCAGGAATATGGTTTCCGTATGGACGGCCGTTACGAGCCATCGGCGGGCCATCGCTTCAATCCCAACAAATTGTTGATCGATCCTTACGCCAAAAAGCTGACCGGTCACCCTATCTGGCATGATGCCTTGTTCAGCTATGTGCCCGGTCATGCCGACAAAGACCTCAGCTTCAGCACGGTTGACAGCGCGCCCTATATGCCGCGCTCTGTCGTGGTTGATCCTGCGTTTGACTGTGGCCATGTCAAACGCCCCGGCCATGCGTTTGAAGACACCATCATCTATGAGGCCCATGTCAAAGGCCTGACGGCCGAGCGGCGCGACATTGACGGCGCGGGAACGTTTTTGGCGATGGCGTCCGATCCGATATTGGAGCACTTGAACAAGCTGGGCGTGAATGCCGTTGAACTGTTGCCGGTGCACGCGTTTCTCAATGAAAAGTTTTTGCTTGATCGCGGGCTAACCAATTACTGGGGTTATATGACCTATGGGTTTTTTGCACCGGACCCGCGCTATCTGCGCGGCGGGCAGATTGCCGAATTCCAGCAAATGGTCTCGCGCTTTCATAGTGCGGGCATCGAAGTCATTCTCGATGTGGTCTACAACCACACAGCGGAGGGGTCCGAACTGGGGCCGACGCTGATGTTCCGTGGCTTGGATAATGCGAGCTACTACCGGCTCGCCGACGACAAGCGCTACTACATTGATGATGCGGGTTGCGGCAACACGCTGAACTTTGAAAGCCCGGCAGTCATCCGTCTGGTGATGGACAGCCTGCGCTACTGGGTGGAGGTCATGCATGTGGACGGTTTCCGGTTTGATCTGTGCGCTACGCTTGGCCGGACGGCAACGGGCTTTGACCGTGACGGGCCGTTCTTCCGCGCCATCGGCCAGGACCCGGTGTTGAACCAGGTCAAGCTGATTGCCGAGCCTTGGGATATCGGGCCGGGCGGCTACCAGCTTGGCGCTTTTCCGGCTCCGTTTGCCGAATGGAACGACCGGTACCGCGACAAGGTGCGCTCTTTCTGGCGCGGTGATAATGCCACGGTCTCCAAGATGGCAACCAGCTTGTCCGGTTCAGCACGCTATTTTGACCATGACGGGCGACCGGCGACGTCGTCGCTCAACTTCCTGACCGCCCATGACGGCTTTACGCTGGAAGACACGGTCAGCTATGCGCATAAGCACAATCAGGCCAATGGCGAAGACAATCGTGATGGCCATTCCAACAATCATTCCGACAATATGGGCGTTGAAGGCCCGACCGACGATCCAGCCATTTTGGCTGCCCGTATGCGCCGCAAGCGCAATATGATTGCCACCTTGATGTTGTCGCAGGGTACGCCGATGATGTTGGCCGGTGATGAGCTTGGCAACTCCCAGGGTGGCAACAATAATGCCTACTGTCAGGACAATGAGATCGGCTGGGTAAACTGGCCTGAAAAAGACGAGCCGTTTTTCGCGTTCTGCCAGCAGGCAATCGCGTTTAGGCGGATGCATCCGCTGCTGCGTCAACGGCGCTTTTTGCATTCCAAGCAACGGTTGATTGACGGTGAACCGGACCTGTTTTGGCGTCGTGTTAACGGCAAACCGATGCGTCAGCAGGACTGGGACAATCCTGCCTTGAAAACGCTTTTGGTTGAAATGCGCATGGCCTCTGGTACACCGGAATATGTTCAGCGGCAGGGCGCTCTCCTCATCGTGCTTAACGCCGGTGAGGCGGTGGATATCGTGGCGCCGCAGCTTCCAGAAGGGGAAAGCTGGGTTCGGCGTTTCGACACAAGCCAGGACGACGCGATTGCCGTGACACCAGGCATGGCGGTTGAAGCCAACAGTGTTGTCGTGTTCTCCCACGAAACGGCAAAGTGAACGATGGTGGTAACCTAATTTTAGACCTGATCGTGTAGGGCTGTGCGGCTGCACCGGCATCAATTCGTGCTGGCGCAGGAGTATCAGGATAAGGGCCGCCCCATGACACTTATGACCGATTTGTCCACGGACTCGTTGCGCATGCGCTTGATGCAGCATCTCGCCTACACACTGGGCAAGGACACCAGCAATGCGACCATCCGCGATTGGCGGCTTGCAGTCAGCTATGCGGTGCGTGACCTGATTGTCGAGCCTTGGTTTGCAGCCGAGCGCCGCACGCAGGAAGCAGGTGGCAAGCGGGTCTATTATCTGTCGCTTGAGTTTTTGATGGGCCGCATTCTGGAAGATGCGATGATCAATCTCGGTCTGCGCGAGACGGTTGCCAAGGTGCTGGAAAGCGAAGGCGTGTCGCTGGATACGTTGATTGACGATGAGCCAGATGCGGCGCTGGGCAATGGTGGTTTGGGCCGCTTGGCGGCTTGTTTTCTGGAAAGCATGGCCACTTTGGCGTGCCCTGCCTATGGCTATGGCATCCGCTATGAGCACGGTCTTTTCAGCCAGGGTTTTGACCATGGGCGTCAAGTTGAAAAGCCGGAAGACTGGCTGAACCAACCGCAGCCGTGGGAGTTTGAACGACCCGAAACGCGTTTCACCATTCCTTTCAAGGGCCATGTCAGCCAAGAAAAGGGCCGCGCTGTCTGGCATCCGGCAGAAGCGGTCTATGCGCGTGCTTACGACATGCCGGTCGTTGGTTGGCAAGGTAAATGGGCCAACACCCTGCGCCTGTGGGGCGCACATCCGGTACATCTGTTTGATCTTGAGCGCTTCAATAACGGCGATCACGCAGGGGCGGCGACCTCGGAAGCGCTGGCGCGGACGCTTTCGCGCGTGCTCTACCCCGATGACACGACCGATGCGGGCAAAGAGCTGCGACTTAAACAGGAATACTTCCTCACCTCGGCGGCACTGCAGGACATTCTGGCGCGCTTTTTGGCGGATTATGATGACTGGCAGCTACTGCCGCAAAAAATTGCCATTCAGATGAACGATACCCACCCCGCGCTGGCTGCCGCGGAACTGATGCGCCTGCTTGTCGATGAGCATGGTTTGGCATGGGAGGTGGCAAAACCGCTGGCGCAGGGCTGCCTCAACTATACCAATCACACGCTGCTGCCCGAAGCGCTGGAAAGCTGGTCGACATGGCTGATGGGCACGGTGCTGCCGCGCCATATGCAGATCATCGAGCGCATTGATGCTGAGCATCAGGCCGCAACGGGCTGTGCACCGGCGCAGCGGATTGTTGATCAGGACCGCGTCAATATGGGCACGCTGGCTTTTGTGATGTCGGGCCATGTCAACGGCGTGTCGGCGCTGCATACGGACCTTATGAAGCAAACCGTGTTTGCCGACCTCAACCGGCTTTATCCCGGGCGGATTATCAACCAGACCAACGGCGTGACGCCACGGCGCTGGATGCGGCTTTCCAATCCCGGCCTGTCGTCGCTGCTGACCGAAACCATTGGCACAGGCTGGGAGGCTGATCTTGACCGCTTGGCTGCGTTTGGCGCCCATGAAGATGATGACGCCGTGCGCGCGGCCCTGCGGCGGATCAAGCGCGACAACAAGGTGGCGTTTTCGGGCTGGGTGCGTGACACCATGGGCATCACGCTCAATCCCGATGCGCTTTTCGATGTGCAGATCAAGCGCATGCACGAATATAAACGCCAATTGCTCAACCTGTTTGAGGCAATCGCGCGTTGGCAGGCGATCCGCGAAAACCCGCAGGCGGATTGGACACCACGGGTGAAGATTTTTGGCGGTAAGGCCGCGCCCGGCTATGTCATGGCCAAGCAAATTATCCATCTGATCAATGATGTTGCCGCGGTCGTAAACAATGATCCGCTGGTCGGCGACCGGCTGAAAATTGTCTATCCACCCGATTACAACGTGTCGATGGCGCAGCGCATGATCCCGGCGGCAGACCTCTCCGAGCAGATTTCCACCGCCGGCAAGGAAGCCTCTGGCACCGGCAATATGAAATTCACGCTCAATGGCGCGCTGACAATTGGCACGCTGGATGGTGCCAACGTCGAAATTCGCGAGCAGGTCGGGGCCGACAATTTCTTCCTGTTTGGCATGACGGCACAACAGGCACTGGAGCGCTCGGGTGTGGCGGGGCATGCGCGCCAAGCCATTGAGGCAAGCGAAGCGCTGCAAGATGTGCTGCAACTGCTGGCAGAAGGCGGCTTCAGCCCGGATGATCCAAGCCGTTACCATGGTTTGCTCGACCGAACCTGGAACGATGATCCGTTTTTGGTCGCATCAGACTTTGACAGCTATGCCGCGTCTCAGCGCGATGTTGATGCGGCCTATAAAGATCCCGACGTGTGGGCACGCATGTCGCTGCGCAATATCGCGCGGGCGGGATTTTTCTCGTCAGACCGCACGATCAAAGGCTATATGAACGATATTTGGGGCGCGCACAGCCTTTAGGGGCGGTGGCCGAGAATGACGGACGTTCTACGCATGCTCACCTGATCGCGCACAGTCTCTCTGCCGTCATTCCGGCACTTGTTGCCGGAATCCAGAGTTTGGCCGAAAATGGACTTTCGGAATAAGCGCGGTAAGCGATGGAGAGCGTCGCAGATATTCGCCCACCAACGACGTTACATCTGGATTCCGGGGACGAGCCCCGGAATGACGGAGACGATACGGATACCCCCACAGAACGTCATTCCGGCACTTGTTGCCGGAATCCAGGCGGGGTGACGAGTCTGGATTCCGGGGACGAGCCCCGGAATGACGTTTGACTAAGCGAGCCCCAAAAACTGCGATAGCACTAACTCAACGCCAGCGCCTCATCATGGGCCAAATAAGCAAACCCATTGCCCGGCAGGTCAAGCCGCTGGCCTTGCAGGCTGGCGCTATGCTGGCCAGACAGGGTGGCATCGGCGCTGAGCCGGACCGTCTTGGGTTTAGGTGACAGGTTGAAAACGCAGGTCAGTTTTTCGCCGTCGGTCTCGCGGGTAAACGCCAGCAACGGCTCTGGCAAATCATGGAAGAGCGTGGTGCCATGGCGCAATGCCGGGTGCGCTTTGCGGTATGCAATCGCCTGTTTGTAGAACGCCAGCGCGCCGTTCGGTCCTTGCTGGTCCACCGCATTTGCGGCTTGTGGTGGTTTGACAGGCAGCCACGGTTTGCCCGTCGAAAAGCCCGCGTTCGGCGCATTTTTCTCCCACACCATCGGCGTACGGCAGCCGTCGCGGCCTTTGACAGCGGGCCAATAGCGGATGGCGGGCGGGTCGGTCAGCTCTTCAAAGGTCATTTCCGTTTCTAGCTGGCCAAGCTCTTCGCCCTGATAGATGCCGAGCGTGCCTTCAAAGGCCATCAACATCGCACAGCTGAGCCGCATCATCGCATCGTCGGAAACAGCGTGTTCTGCCCAGCGGCTCACTTGGCGCGGCACATCATGGTTGCTGAAGGACCAATAGGGGTGGCCATCGGGCGCGCCTTTTTGAAAGCCTTCAATGCAACTGCGGAAGTGCTCGGCGGAGAAATCCGGGCCAAGCATGGCAAAGCTGTAGGCCATGTGCAGACGGTTGGTGCCGGATGTGTATTCGCCCATGATCTCGATGGAACGCTGGCCCATTTCGCCGACTTCACCGACCATCATGATGTCATCATACTGGTCTGTCAGCGCGCGCAGCTTTTCCAAAAAGCCAAGGTTTTCGGGCCGCGTCTTGTTATAGATATTGTTCTGCATGCCATACAGATCGGTGGCCATGACTTGCGGCTTGGCGTTGGCTGGCGGGTTCGAGCGCAATTTCTGGTCGTGGAAATAGTAGTTGACCGTGTCGAGACGGAAGCCATCCAGTCCGCGGTCGAGCCAGAATTTACACGTGTCCAAAATTGCATCAACGACATCGGGATTGTGGAAGTTCAGGTCTGGCTGGGACGCAAGAAAGTTGTGCAGATAGTACTGGCCACGACCAGGGGCGAATTCCCAAGCGGGGCCGCCGAAATGGCTGTGCCAGTTGGTCGGCGGCGCGCCATCGGGCAGGGGATCAGCCCACACATACCAATCAGCTTTCGGGTTTGTCCGGTCTTTGCGCGATTCGACAAACCACGCATGCCGGTCGGAGGTGTGCGACAACACCTGGTCGGTGATGACTTTCAGGCCGAGCTTGTGCGCCTCGGCGATCATCTCGTCGAAATCATCCATCGTGCCGAAAAGCGGGTCAATAGCTTTGTAATCTGACACATCGTAGCCCATGTCTTCCTGCGGCGACATGAAAATTGGCGACAGCCAGATGCAATCGACACCCAGATCGGCGATATGCGGCAGGCGGCGGGTAATGCCTTTCAGGTCGCCAACGCCATTGCCGGTGCTGTCCTGGTAGGACCGGGGATAGACTTGATAGACAATCGCGTCTCGCCACCATTCACGCATGGGATTCTCCAATCATCGCGTCGATATCATCGAGCGTTATTTCATTAAAATGGGATATGACACGCGTTGGACCGAACGTGCTGACGTGCTCGTCAGTGTAGCCGAAATCCACCGCGATTACCGGAATGGCGCCATTGTTGGCCGCATTGATATCGGCGGCGCTGTCACCAAACATCACGGCACGGTTGCGGTCGCCGCCGGCGGCGTCGATGGTCAGAAAAATATGGTCCGCGTCCGGTTTTTTGACCGGGAAAGTGTCGCCCCCGCACAGCGCGTCGAATTTATCGCTCAGTCCCATGGACGCGATTAACTTTACGGCGAGCGCTTCGGTTTTGTTGGTGCAAATCGCGGTCTTGTAGCCACGCGCGCGCAGGCCATCAACAAGGTCGAGTACGCCCTCGAAGGCGACCGTCTCGCCGGGCATGTTGTCACCATAATGGGCTACGAACTGTTGTACCAGCTGGTCCGCGATTTCGTCGCTGAAAGTGCGTCCGGCAGCGGTGAAGGCGCGTTCCAGCATGACGCGGCCCCCTTGTCCGACAAAGCGGCGCAGGCGGTCAATATCTGTTTCCGGTAAGTCGTTTGCGACCAGTACATGGTTCAGGCTGGCGAGCAAATCCGGCGCGGTGTCAAGCAGGGTGCCATCAAGGTCGAATACAGCGATAGGGGATGTCATGGCGGGCCCGTGTGCGAAAAATGATGTGTTTTGGATTAGACGTGTGTTGCGCCAAAAGCAATTGCCGGTTGGCGCGACGCATTGAGCGTGATAATCGGGCGGGCAACGGGCGTTGATCGCCAGATAACCGGGAAGACGAATGTCACAGGAAGACTTAAAGCGCGAAGCGGCACGGGCGGCGCTCGCCCATGTTAAAACCGGCATGCGGCTTGGCATTGGAACCGGCTCGACGGCCGAGCTGTTTGTCGAATTGCTGGCTGAGAAAGTTGCGGACGGCATGACCATTGTCGGTGTGCCGACATCCGAGCGCACCGCGGCGTTGTGCCAGCAACTGGGCATCGCGCTGACCAGCCTGGACGAGACACCGCACCTGGACTTGACCATTGACGGCGCGGACGAGGTGGACCGCAGTTTGCGTCTCATCAAAGGTGGTGGTGGTGCGCTGTTGCGCGAGAAAATCGTCGCATCCGCATCAGACCGGATGATTGTGATTGCCGATGAAAGCAAGCTGGTGGACACGCTGGGTGCGTTTGATTTGCCGATTGAAGTGATGCCGTTCGGGCTGGAGAGCACGCGCCTGGAAATTATGGCTGTGGCGGCAAAGCTTGGTTTGCCCGATACGCTGACGCTGCGCGCTGACCGCGAGGGCAATGCTTTTACCAGCGATGGCGGGCATTATATTCTGGATGCATCATTCGGCCATATTCCGGACCCAGAAGCGCTTTCGGATGCGTTGGCGCGTATTCCCGGTGTGGTTGAAAGTGGTTTGTTCATTGGACTGGCTGACCACGTCATTCTGGCTGGCAAATCCGGCCTTATTGAGATTGAAGCGCCAGCGCGCTGAAAAGTTGTTTTAGCCTGTGGCAGCGCTGCGGGCACCAATACGGAGTTGATTATATGATTTCTGCAAGTTGGATTGCGCGCAGTGCGCTGGGGGTGGCATTAATGGCAGGTGCTTTTTCGCCTGCAGTTGCGCAAGAGCTGAGCGAAAGCCATTTGGCGGCTGCGCGTGCGGCCATGAACTCGATTGGTGCCACCGATAGCTATGATGCATTGTTGCCGGTCGCGGCGGAGCGGCTGGTGCAACAATTGATTGGCAATAATCCTGATCTCGGCGACGAAATCACGACATTTGTTTCCGAAGAGGCAATCAATCTGGCGTCCCGGCGCGCCGATTTGGAGCGCGAAGCGGCACTTGCCTATGCGCGCGCCTTCCGTGAAGAGGATTTGACCGCTATCGCCAATTTTTACACGTCCGATGCGGGCCAGGCGCTGTTGTCAAACGGCCCGATCGTGACGCGGGAAGTGGAATCAGCGGCTGCTATCTGGCTGCGTGGCATCGAGCGCGATCTGGCTGCGGCGGTTAATGGGCGATTGTCCGCTGCTAATCTGCGTGCCACGCCTGCGCCGGAAGATGGCGTAGCTGCCGAAGGTGCGACGGCCAACTAAGCTGAACGCCCCAAACAAACTGACCGAATACTGAAAGTGAGCGCGCCATGACCGCCTATGACTATGATTTTTTCGTCATTGGAGGCGGTTCTGGCGGTGTGCGCGCGGCGCGCCGGGTGGGCGCATTGGGCAAGAAAGTTGGTCTTGCTGAAGAGTACCGCATGGGCGGCACGTGTGTCATTCGCGGTTGCGTGCCCAAAAAGCTGTTTGTCTATGCCTCACAGGTCAATGAGCAGATTGAAGATGCGGCAGGCTATGGTTTCAGTATCGGCGCGACGGAGTTTGATTGGTCGACACTGATTGCCAATAAAGACCGGGAAATTGCGCGCCTCGAGGGCCTATATCGGAAAGGTCTTGAGGGCAGTAATGTCACTATTCATGACAGCCGCGCAGTGCTGACAGGCAAGCACGAAATCTATCTTGAAGCGACCGGCAAAACGGTGACTGCGGATCAGATTTTGATCGCGGTCGGCGGTTATCCAAACCCGCATGCCTCCCTTGAGGGGCATGAATTGTGCATCTCGTCCAATGAGGCATTTCATCTTGGCTCGCTGCCGCAAAGCATCGTGATTGCCGGTGGCGGCTACATTGCGGTGGAATTTGCCAATATTTTCCATGGTTTGGGTGTTGAAACGACGCTGCTCTATCGCGGCCAGCAAATTCTGGGCGGTTTTGACCAGGATGTCCGCGATCTGCTGCAGAACACGATGGTCGATAAGGGTATTCGTGTGATCACGCACCAAGTGTTTGAAAAGGTCGAGCGCTTGGATGATGGCCGACTGGCGGCGACGCTGAGTGAAGGTGAAGTGCTTGAAGTCGATCAAGTGATGCTGGCGCTGGGCCGCTTGCCGCACACCAAGGGCTTGGGTCTCGACAAGGCTGGCGTTGAACTGGGTGTCAAAGGCGAGATCATCGTTGATGATTATTCGCGCACGAATGTCGACAATATTTGGGCGGTAGGCGATGTGACCGACCGGGTTCAACTGACGCCGGTTGCGATCCATGAAAGCATGTGTTTGCTGGAAACGGCATTTAAGGACAACCCGACCAAGCCTGATTATGACACGATTGCCACGGCGGTGTTTTCGCAGCCGGAGATCGGCACAGTGGGCCTGACCGAAGCGCAGGCTGCGGAGCGCTACGATGAGATTGAAGTCTATAAGACGACATTCCGCCCGATGCACCATGTGCTGCCCGGTCGCGAGGAGAAGATGATGATCAAGGCGATCGTCGATGCGGCCTCGCGCGTTGTGTTGGGCGTGCACATCGTTGGGCCGCATGCGGGCGAGATGGCGCAACTGCTGGCAATTTCGCTGAAAGCGCGCTGCACCAAGGATCATTTCGACGCCACCATGGCCGTGCATCCGACGGCAGCAGAGGAATTGGTGACGATGTACGAACCAAGCTACCGCGTCAAAGCCGGTGAGCGGATTGATGGATGATCAATTGCATAAGCTTGCCGCAAAAGGCGAGCTGATTGCGTATTTCGGTTATGGATCGCTGGTTAATCCGGCCACGCACCGGACCAACAGTTTTGGCTATGCCAATGCGCGGCTGCGCGGCTGGCAACGCCGATGGACGGCGCGGCCCGATGAGCATCCCGAACCGATTGCGCTGCTGACCTCCAGTCCCGATGCGCCAGCCGATGCGTGGCTGAGCGGCTTGCTGGTGTTTGATCATATAGACAGCTTGGCATCGCTGGATGCGCGTGAAGCGGGCTACGACCGGCGCACTATCGCGCCTGATGCCATCGATGTTGAAGGCGTTATCGTACCCGATGGATGCCCGGTCTATGCCTATGAGGGCAGACCACCGCAAAAACCAGATCTCGAACATGTTATCTTACAAAGCTATTTGGATGCGGTGTTGCAGGGCTACGCGCATCGATACGGCGCGGCGGCTGTGGGCGATTTCATCACGACGACGCAGCGGTTTGATATGCCAATCCTGCGCGATCGAACCACGCCGAAATATCCCCGGCCGGTAAAATTGAGCGACGATGAGCGCGTGTTGATTGATGATGCAACGGCGGCATTGAATTTCCGTGATTTTGCCTGAGGCGATACTGTGCACTGACAAAACCCGCGCCGTGCCTTTGGTTAGGGGTGACAGGGCGGACAAAATTGCTTTATAGCACCGCATCTCATGGCGCGACGGGAACGGCCATGGACCATTCAAACCGATAGAGAAGACCAATGGCAGACAATTGGACACCAAATAGCTGGCGCAACAAACCGATCAAGCAGGTGCCTAACTATCCGGACCAAGCAGCCGTTGAGGCGACCGAAGCGCGCTTGCGCAGCTTCCCGCCATTGGTATTTGCCGGTGAGGCGCGCACACTGCGCGATCATTTGGGTGATGTGTCACGCGGCAAGGCTTTTTTGCTGCAGGGTGGCGATTGCGCCGAATCCTTTGCCGAACATGGCGCTGACAACAT
>JBAUIL010000043.1:0-7959 GCA_049682915.1 Ahrensia sp.
ATCTTCGGCTCGCTTGGCGGTGTGTATTGATGGGTCAAAAGCTGGAACGACGGGACCGCCAGCATCAACAGAATGACGACTGGCGCAACAGTCCAAACAACCTCGATTGTTGTGTTGTGGCTGGTGCTTGATGGTACCGGATTGGCTTTGCGGCTGTAGCGCACGATAACCCACGCCAACAGGCCCAGCACAAACAGCGTGATCGGCACGATGAACCACAAAGTGTAGCTCTCAAACCAGCGGATCTGCGCCATGATGTCGGTTGCGGCAGGCTGGAAACCCATCTGCCAAGGCTCGGGCTGTGCCGCAAACGCTGCTGCAGTCGACGCCACAAGGCCGAAAAGTGAAATAAAACAAGCGCGAACTGTCGCTATCATCACATTCATACTCCCAGACACGATCAAGCGCGCCTTTCTCTTCATTTTTATCAGGTCCTATTCGCACGCGTCTTTGAGAAGCGCAACTACAACTGACGTCCAATTCATGCGTCATAACGCCATAAGAGCGATGAAAATATCGCACAATTTATGCCTGGCGCCACAGATTCGCCGTGCTGGGGCCTGAGTGCTGCGCAGGAAGAGGCTGACGGTGTATTTTTGACCATTGTCGGCGTAAAACATATCCACAGCGATTCGCGAAAACACAGGATGGTCAATCCGATGACCCGAACACAACGCTCCACTTCCCTTTACGCTTCACTGCTTGGCGCTTGCACCGCGGCTGCACTGACACTGGCTTCAACGCTGCCAGTCCACGCGCAATCGGGCGCTGTGCGTTCCGCGCATGGCGCATGGAATGTCGTGTGTGACACACCGCCGGGCGCATCCAGCGAGCAATGCGTGCTGATGCAGAACGTGATTGCCGAGGACCGGCCCGAGCTTGGCTTGTCGGTGGTGGTGGTGCGGACTGCGGACCAAAAAGCGCGTATTCTGCGCGTTCTGGCACCGCTGGGCGTGCTGTTGCCCAATGGTTTGGGCCTCAATATTGATGGGTCTGATATTGGCCGCGCCTATTTTGTGCGGTGCTTTACGGATGGTTGTTACGCCGAAGTTATTTTGGAAGAGGGCTTATTATCCAGCTTCCGGTCCGGCACCAATGCAACCTTTATTGTGTTTCAAACACCGGAAGAAGGTATCGGCATTCCGGTGGACCTGACGGGCTTTACGGATGGCTATAACGCGTTGCCTTAAGGTTGCGTGGTCAATTTTACGTGCCTGTTGTCGCAGATGGTTGCGGTTGTTGCCTGTGCGCCTTAGCTAAAGAGCATACGCAGCATGGAAACCACAATGACACAGAGTTCAACACCTGCCCCTGACCTTCTCGCCCGCTTTGACATCTCCAAAGACCGGTTGACCGCCCTTGTTGGCGCGGCGCTTGCCAAGGCCGATGATGGGGAGCTGTTTGTTGAACATGCTGAAACCGAAATGCTCGGTTTTGACAATGGCCGTTTGAAAACCGGCTCCTTCAACACCTCGTCGGGTTTTGGCCTGCGGTCAGTGGCCGGTGAAGCGGTGGGCTATGCGCAATCGGACGAGATGAGCGAAGCAGCCCTGCTGCGCGCGTCCGATGCGGTGGGCGCAGTAACGCGCAACCACACCGGCACCTATTCAGACGCGCCTGCGCGCACCAACCGCAAGCTGTACACCGACGCGTCCCCTATTGGTGAGCCCAGCTTTGAAGCCAAAGCCAAATTGCTGGCGGAGATCGACGCCTATTTGCGCGATAAAGACCCACGCGTGCGCCAGGTGTCAGCCAGCATTGCCGCATCGTGGCAGGTGGTGGAAATTTTGCGCGCTGATGGCCACTTCGCCAAAGATGTGCGACCGATGACCCGCATCAACATCTCCGTCATCGTGGGTGATGGTGACCGGCAGGAAACCGGCTCCAACGGCATGGGTGGCCGCCAATTGTTTGGCGACTTTATCATGGGTGACAGCTGGAAGGTGGGTGCGGATGACGCGCTGCGCCAAGCGCTCGTCAATCTTGACGCGCGCCCTGCCCCCGCTGGTACGATGGATATTGTGCTGGGCAATGGTTGGCCCGGTGTCATGCTGCACGAAGCGGTGGGCCACGGGTTGGAAGGTGACTTCAACCGCAAGGGCACATCCGCCTTTGCCGAATTGATGGGCCAGCAAGTGGCTGCCAAAGGCGTGACCGTGGTCGATGACGGCACAATTGACGCGCGGCGCGGCTCGATCTCGATTGATGATGAGGGCACGCCATCGGCCTATAATGTGCTGATCGATGACGGCAAGCTGGTCGGCTTTATGCAGGACCGCCAGAACGCGCGGCTGATGGGCGTGCACGCCACCGGCAATGGCCGCCGCCAATCCTACGCGCATGTGCCGATGCCGCGCATGACCAACACCTATATGTTGTCGGGCGACAAGACGTCTGAAGAGATCATTTCAAGCGTCAAAAAAGGCCTGTATGCCGTCAGTTTCGGCGGTGGCCAGGTGGACATTACATCGGGCAAATTCGTGTTCGGCTGCACCGAAGCCTACATGATTGAAGATGGCAAGATCACTTATCCCGTCAAAGGCGCGATGCTAATCGGCAACGGCCCGGACGCCATGCACCGCATTTCGATGGTCGGCAATGATCTGGAACTCGACAAAGGCGTCGGCACTTGCGGCAAAGCCGGCCAAGGCGTCCCCGTCGGCATCGGCCAGCCGCATCTGCGCATGGACCAGATGACGGTGGGTGGCACCGAGGGGTGAGGTTAATCCCGCACCTCGGCCAAGAGTGGCTCAAAGGAATAAAGAGCTGATCGTCGGCCAGACGCAGGCTCCAAAGTGGTCAAAAGCCCACTTTGTTGCAGCGTTCGCAAAAAGCGGTATGCCGTAGCCTGAGGAATGCCGGATTTACTGGTAAATAGATTGGCCTTGAACACCGGGCGGGTGAAAACAAAATCAACGGCCACCGTGGACCATTGGGATGACAAAACATCGCGAAATTGTTCTTTCATCTGCTCATATAATTGCCGGATATTCTCAGCTTTCTCCAAGTTGCGCATTGATTGGGCTTCAATGGCGATGAGCATGAACTCAATCCAGTCAAGCCATTCATCGTTTTCAGAAACCCTGCGCATACGGTCGATATACTCGTCTTTGTGTTCTTCCAGATAAGCGCTCACGTAGAAATATGGCTGTGTGAGTATATTCTCACGCCACATCATCAGCGGAATTATCATTCGCCCTATACGTCCATTGCCGTCATTAAACGGGTGCAGCGCCTCAAACTCCACATGGGCAATGGCTGCTTTAACAAGCGTGTTTTGATTTTCGTCATTGATGAAATGAAACAGTTTCTCAATGCCATCCTTCAGAAACTCTGGCTTGATGGGTATGAAGAGCACTTTCTTCCGATTTCGATCTGCCAGATAGTTCTGATCTCTCTTGAATTCGCCCGGATCTTTTGAAGCACCCCGGCCAAAACTCAACAGTGTCCGGTGCGCTGACCGTATCAAAAAGGGTGACAGTGGCTGCCCGTCTGCCATTGCCTTTTGTGCGGTGCGCATCGCACGGCTGTACAAAGCAACTTCAACGACCTCGCTTCTAAAACTGCTTTGCACACCCTGTTCAGCGGCCTCCGCCTCAGCCTCATAGCGCAATATTTCATCCAGGGTGCTGATTGTGCCTTCCATGCGGGAAGAGACAACGGCTTCCTGGTTGCGTAACGGCGCCAGCAGCACTTCGCCATTATGCATGCCGCGCAGCGTTTGATCATAGCGGGCCAAAGCGGCGGTTGCAGCGGTTAACGCCGGTATCAATCTGGTTAGATTGTCGAGCGCGGGCGGAAACCGACCGTAGTGATAGTCAACTGCGCCTGACAGATCGATTGCGGTGTTCATTTATCATCAATGCCATTTTTTGAGAATCAAAACGGTTTGTGCTTAACATGCGCAAGACAAATCATTTTGTCTATCAAAAACACTATCATATGATAGACAATCTGTTTTGTCTCTCACATATGCCTAACAATCCACGTTGATGATCACAATAAACGCAATATGATAACCAAATGAAATCCACTTCCATCCTCATCCTAACCGGCGCAGGTATTTCTGCCGAATCCGGCATTGATACGTTCCGCGCGTCCGGCGGGCTTTGGGAAAAACACCGGATTGAGGATGTGGCGACGCCGGAGGCATTTGTGCGCGATCCGGATTTGGTGCAGGGTTTTTACAATATGCGGCGTGCGGCGCTCAACAATGTTGAGCCGAATGCGGCTCACCGCGCACTGGCACGTCTGGAGCGCGACCATCCTGGCGACGTTTTGGTCGTCACCCAAAATGTCGATGATCTGCATGAGCGGGCGGGCACCCGAAACCTGATCCATATGCATGGCCAATTGCGCTCGGCATTGTGTGCCGATTGCGGCAACCGCCATGCGTGGACAGATGATCTGGACGAAGGGATCGCCTGCCCCGCATGCGCCCGGGCGGGCGGCATGCGGCCCGATATCGTTTGGTTTGGCGAATACCCATATCATATGGAGCGCATATGGGATGCACTGGCGGCGTGCGATTTGTTCGTTTCCATCGGCACCAGCGGCAATGTCTATCCCGCCGCGCAATTTGTGCAGCAGGCGGCACGCGGCGGCGCGCAAACACTGGAACTCAACCTTGAGCCATCGTCCGGTGCGGCAGATTTTGACGCGGCACGCCACGGCCCTGCCAGCACCTTAGTGCCCGCCTGGGTGGACGAGGTTTTACAAACCATATGAAGCTGTGAAGCCCGGCATCGAGTGCCGGGCTATCGGGACTATTTCTTTGGCTGCTTGTTCATCGGTGAATTGGCACCGATCTGCATGGTGCTTTGGGCTGCGGCAGCGGGTTTTTTGTCTTGTTTGGGTTTGCGGACTTCTTTGTTTCCGCGGATCTGACCTTTGGCCATGATGTGTGTCCTGAATGAAAACCTCCCAAGCGGAGGCAAACGCCATGCTAACACCGCGCCACCCTGCAATTATGGAGAATGCAAGGCAGGACAAAATAATTCCGGCTGGCCTTTCAGCGCAGCGCGGCGCTTATTTTTTGGCTGTTTTCCAAGTGCCGCGACCGCACCATATAGACGCTCGAAATCGCTGCCGCACACCACAAACAAATGACGGAAGTCGCCAACCAGATCGCCATACACGCCGACAAGGGCAAGTTTGGCATTATTGATCGGCTCGTCGAACCAGTTGTCATAGCCGCTGAACCCGTTCCAGCGTGTGTTGCGCATCACGCGGTAGTCAGCCCGCAATTGTTCGATTGCTGCCGCCTTGGCCGCGCGTTTTTCTTCGTCGGGCAAATTGGATACGAAGATTTTGTTGAGCGAGGCGCGCGCGTTGCCAACTAGTTCGCCGAAATCATTGCGCCGCTGTAGGCTATTCTCATAGCGTGCAACGGCGTCGGGCCCTGCCCGCGCGCGCAGCCAAGCCTTGGTGCCCTCAATTTCCACCGCAACGGCAAATGCCTCATTAAAGGATGTGTCGTTGCGAATGTAGACTTCCTGGTGCGCCAGTTCGTGAAAGACGACGGAGGCCGTGTAGATTTCGCCAAACTGGAACATCGTGCTGAGCAACGGGTCTGGCGTCCAACCCAGCGTTGAGTAAGCCGGGACGCCGGACAGGTGCACATCATAGCCCTGCTCGCTCAACTCGTCTGCCAAGGTGCGGGCGTCGGCTTCATCGAAATAAGCCCGGTAAGGCACACAGCCAAAGACGGGGAAACACCAGGTTTTGGGCGAGCCGGAGAATTCCGGGGCGGCAAACACCGCCATGGTCACATAATCGCGGTCAAGATCAACATACGTGCGGTAGCTTGCATTGTCGGGCAGGCCCAGCTCATCGATTGCGAATTGCCGAATATCAGCGGCCCGGTCCATCTGCGCGCGCAAGGGTGCTGGTGTGTCGGCATTGCGGCGCAGTTCTTCCACGCTTTCGCGCGCATTCAGCACACCGATATGGCCGCCCAACGATTTTGCGTAATAACCGACTCCGATGCAGCCCTGCAAAAACAGCAGGCAAGCCATGGCAAATGCGCCAATTAACGGCTGCCGCTTCAACAAAGTTTCAACCAAACCGGCATTTTTGGGGAAAAATAATGCCATCGAGGCGCCGTTGTTGCAGATATGACACGAAACTCACGATTTTGGCATTGCAGGGACGCCACAATTCTGTCATAAAGTTTTCAGTCCAACAAGGTTGGGTTTCAGTTTAGATTTGACCGGATAATCATTCGATTGTCCGGTCTTTTTTTGTCTCGCAATTCCGCTTATCGCTTGTTTACCTTTGCTGGCGGTCCGCTATCTGTCGCTGTCCACGCCGAGAGCCCCCTATGACCGCCCTGATTTCCGTCAAAAACTTGGAGAAAGCCTATGACAATGGCTTTCGCGCACTCAAAGGCGTGGATCTGGATATTGCCGAGGGCGAAATCATTGCCCTGCTGGGCCCCAATGGTGCAGGCAAAACCACGCTGATTTCCACCATTTGCGGCCTTGTCACGCCGACGGCAGGCACAGTCACTGTCGGCGGCCATGACATCATCAAAGATTTTCGCAAGACGCGCAAAATGATTGGTCTGGTACCACAGGAACTGACCACCGACGCTTTTGAAACCGTCTGGGCGACGGTGTCGTTCACCCGCGGCCTTTTCGGCCTCAAACGCAACGACGCCCACATCGAAAAAATCCTCAAAGACTTGTCGCTGTGGGACAAGAAAGACAACAAGATCATGCAGCTTTCGGGCGGTATGAAGCGGCGCGTGTTGATTGCCAAAGCGCTCAGCCACGAGCCGCGCATCTTGTTTTTGGACGAGCCGACAGCCGGTGTGGATGTCGAGTTGCGCAAGGATATGTGGAACGTGGTGCGCCAATTGCGCGCTGACGGTGTGACCATCATCCTGACGACGCACTACATCGAAGAAGCCGAAGAGATTGCCGACCGTATTGGCGTTATCCGCGCTGGTGAAATCATCGCTCTGGAAGACAAAGACACGCTGATGAAGACGCTTGGCAAGAAGACGCTGGTGCTGGAATTTGCCGAGCCCGTTTTGTCCATCCCCGATACGATTGCCGAATTTAATGTCGAACTGCTCGATGGCGGCCTACGCCTTGCTTACAGCTATGACGCAGCAGCGGAGCGCAAAGGCATCACGCGGCTATTGGGCGCGCTGGCGGACGCGGGCATGCGGTTTGCCGATGTGTCGACGCACCAAAGCTCGCTGGAAGAGATTTTCGTCGATCTGGTGCATGGAGAAAAGTCATGAATTTCCCCGCCATCGCCGCGATCTACAAGTTTGAGATGAACCGCATGTGGCGCACCATCGGCCAGTCAATCATCTCGCCGGTGCTGTCTACATCGCTTTATTTCATCGTGTTCGGCGCTGCCATCGGCAGCCAGATGGGTGCCATTGATGGTGTCAGCTATGGCGCGTTTCTGGTGCCGGGCCTCGTCATGCTCAGCCTGTTGACGCAGTCGGTATCCAACGCCGCTTTCGGCATCTATTTTCCGAAATTTACCGGCACGATTTACGAAATTTTGTCAGCACCCATATCGCCGGTGGAAATCGTCATCGGCTATGTCGGTGCAGCGGCCAGCAAGTCGCTCATCTTGGGCGCAATCATCTTGCTGACGGCGACCTTTTTTGTGGAGCTGCGCATCTCGCACCCGTTCTGGATGCTGTTCTTTCTGGTGCTGACGGCAACGACTTTTTCGCTGCTGGGCTTTATCATCGGCGTTTGGGCGGAAGGCTTTGACCAATTGCAGATCGTGCCGCTGCTGGTCATCACGCCCTTGGTGTTTTTGGGCGGGTCATTCTACTCCATCAGCATGCTGCCGGAGTTCTGGCAAACCGTCACGCTGTTTAACCCGGTGCTCTATCTGGTCTCCGGCTTCCGCTGGAGCTTTTATGAGATTTCAGACGTCAGCCCGCTGATATCCGTGGCGTTTATTTTGGTATTCATGAGCCTGTGC
>JBAUIL010000044.1:0-14634 GCA_049682915.1 Ahrensia sp.
CGTTCCGCTTCGCGCACCGATAGACCTTCGCGAACAATACGCTTAGCCAACGAATCAGGATCCTCTGCCGTCACCAAAGTACGCGCATGACCCGCCGACAGGCTGCCGTCGGAAACCATATGTTGAACGCTGTGCGGCAGTTTCAGCAAACGCAACGTATTGGCAACGTGGCTGCGGCTTTTGCCGATGGTCCGGCCCAAATCATTTTGCGTGTAGGCATGCTCATCAATCAGCTGCTGATAGCCCATGGCCTCTTCCATTGGATTGAGATCGGCACGTTGGACGTTTTCGATAATGGCGAGTTCCAACGCAACGCGGTCATCCACATCGCGTATGATCACCGGCACTTCGATCAAGCCTGCGCGCTGGGCTGCGCGCCAGCGGCGTTCACCCGCAATGATCTCATGGGTAGCCGTACCGGGTAGTACGCTAGACGGGCGCACCACGATGGGCTGGATGAGGCCATGCTCGCGCAGTGACGCGCTCAACTCTTCTAAATCTGCTTCAGCAAAAGTACGCCGTGGATTGTTCGGCGATGCTGCAATCAATTCGATCGGTAAAGTCTGGTCAACTTTAACGCGCGGTTGCTGCGCCGTTTCTGTCTGATCCATTTCACCAATTAAGGCTGCCAGGCCGCGGCCGAGACGTTTGCGGGAATTGTCATCATTCATGGGTTTTCTCTCACAATACTCGCGGGCCTATGCAGCCATCTGGCTGCGTTCACGTTGGATAATTTCGGAAGCGAGGCTCAAATAGGCCTGACTGCCAATACAATTGAGATCATATAATATTGCAGGCTTGCCATAGGACGGGGCTTCGGAAAGGCGAACGTTGCGCGGAATGACAGTCTGGTACACCGCATCGCCCATATACTCGCGCACATCCTCCACCACCTGCTTGGCCAGATTGTTGCGCGCGTCATACATGGTCAGCACAATGCCTTGAATCGCCAAATCCGCATTCACCGAGTTTCGAACCTGATCAACAGTCTTCAAAATCTGGCTGAGACCCTCCAGCGCGAAAAACTCACATTGCAGGGGAATAAGCACGGCATTGGCGGCAGCCATTGCGTTGATTGTCAGCAGATTGAGCGACGGCGGACAATCGATCAGAATATAATGGTAGTCTTGGCTGAGCTGTTCGACCGCTTTGCGCAGATAGAAAACCCGGTCCGCCTTGCCGGCAATCTCCATCTCAAGACCCAGAAGATCCATCGTCGAGGGAATGATAAACAGGTTTGGCACCGCTGTGCGGACCGCGGCATTTATGTCTTTATCAATTAAAAAATCATAGGAAGACAATTTCCGGTCATCGACATCAATGCCCAAGCCGGTACTCGCATTGCCTTGCGGGTCCAGATCGATGATGAGAACACGCTTGCCAATTGCCGCCAAAGCGGTTGCCAGATTGATGGCGGTCGTTGTTTTGCCGACGCCACCCTTCTGGTTGGCAATCGTCAAGATGCGCGCATGTTGGTTCATTGTATCAAGCCCATGATCTGCCTAGGTGGAAGCGAGAGACCGCAGGTCTGAGATTTCCAGGATCACAGATTCCGCATCAATCGTGCTTTTATGAATAGCGCATTCGAACTGCCAATGCGACTGGGCAGCGCTAATTTCTTCTTGAAATCCCCGACCTTTGGGGAAAACACCACGCGTCCCCTGCATCAACCAATCCGCATTCCATGAAAGCAGCTGATCTAAACTGGCAAGCGCACGCGCCGTTACAATATCCGGTTTTGGAATAGTCGGTATCGCGTCTTCCAACCGCAGATCGTGAATGATGGTTGATGGCGCGATAAGCGGTTTCACCGCGCGCAAAAAGGCGGTTTTCTTGCGGTTACTCTCAACAAGGTCAACCCGCACGCTGGGGTCGTCAAGACGCTTTGTTTCGCAATGTGCCGCAATCACCATACCCGGCAGACCTGCACCGGTACCAAGGTCTACCCAATGATTGGCGTACGGGAACAGCGAGACCAGCTGCCACGAATCAGCAATATGGCGCTCCCAAATGGCATCGACTGTGCTGGGGCCTATGAGGTTGATGCGCTTTGACCAACGCGATAATTCCTCCGTATAGCGCCGCAGACGCGCGATTGTTTCACGTGAAACATTTTGGTCCCAATCGCTCACAGCGTTATCTCCACCACGCTACAGCCTAAACAGCACGACTGAGCGCGCCTTGAACACTGGCAACCCGACGCTGCTTAATCACCGCGATCAGCAGTGCAACAGCGGCGGGTGTCATGCCTTCGATCAACTTAGCATGCGCAATGGACACAGGTTTAGCGACAGTCAGCTTTTGCGCCAACTCATTCGAAAGTCCGGGAATACCGGTGAAAGTGAAACCGTCTGGAAACACCATCGACTCTTCGCGCTGAAGCGCCGCAATATCTGCCGCCTGGCGCTCCAGATAAACCGCATAACGCGCTTCAATCTCAACCCGCTTAGCGATATCGGCGTCCATCTCCTTAATCGCAGATACCGCTTCGGTAAGATCCTGGATGGCAATGGTTGGGAACGACAGAAGATCATAGGCAGAGCGCCGAACGCCATCCTGATTGACTTTCAAACCGTATTGCGCCGCCATCTGCGGCGTAAAGACGGCCGATTGCAGAGTTTCCCGCGCCGCATCCAACGCCGTGCGCACGCTATTAAAATGCGTCCGGCGTTCCGCATTGACCAAACCCAGTTCAATTCCCCACGGGGTCAGACGTACATCAGCATTATCGACGCGCAAAGAAAGACGGTACTCAGCACGCGACGTAAACATACGATAGGGCTCGGTCACCCCCCGCGTTGTGAGATCATCGATCATCACCCCGATATAAGATGTTGTGCGGCTGAACAGCGCCGGCTCCATGCCTGCAACCAGACGCGCCGCATTTAATCCCGCAACCAGCCCCTGCGCCGCTGCTTCTTCATAGCCGGTCGTGCCATTGATCTGACCAGCCAAATAGAACCCGCTGGTGCCCTTGATTTGCAATGATTGGTCCAAAGCCCGCGGATCGACATGATCATATTCAATAGCATAACCCGGCTGCAGCATGATCGCGTTTTCCAAACCGGGGATCGTTGCAATCATCGCCTTTTGGACGTCGACCGGCAAGGACGTTGAAATCCCGTTCGGATAAATGCGGATATCGTCCAAACCTTCCGGTTCCAGCACGACCTGATGCCCGTCGCGCTCGCCGAACTTCGCGATTTTATCCTCGATGGAAGGGCAATAACGTGGGCCAGTACCGGAAATATTACCCGAATACATGGCAGACCGCCGCAAGTTATGCGCGATAATTTCATGCGTCGCCGGAACGGTCCGCGTGACAGCGCATTCGATTTGCGGATTGGTAATCGCTTTGGTCAAAAAGGAGAACGGCACCGGCGAGTCATCGGCCTTCATCGTCTCAAGACCGGAAATATTCAGGCTCCGCGCATCCAATCGCGCCGGCGTACCCGTTTTCAAACGGGCCATCGGTAATTTCATCGCGCGCAACCGCTTCGCCAACGCAAGGCTCGGCTCTTCCCCCATCCGACCGGCAGGCGTCTGCGCATCGCCAATATGGATCACGCCGCCCAGAAAGGTACCTGTAGTCAGAACAACCGCACGGCAGGCAATTGTGCGTCCATCCGCCAAAACCACACCCGTCACCGTCTGTTGATCGTTGAGCAAAACATCGGCGACTTCACCCTCGACAACGCTGAGACTATCGACATGCGCGATCGCCGCCTGCATCGCTTCGGAATACAATTTCCGGTCGGCCTGCGTACGCGGACCCTGTACAGCCGCGCCCTTACGGCGGTTCAACATACGAAATTGAATACCGGCCTTGTCCGCGACTTGTCCCATCAGGCCACCCAGCGCATCAACCTCCCGTACAAGGTGGCCTTTGCCCAAACCACCAATCGCCGGATTGCACGACATCGTACCGATGGCAGACGCTTTCATCGTCACCAAGACCGTTTTTGCACCGACAGAAGCAGCAGCACGCGCGGCTTCACAGCCAGCATGCCCGCCACCAACTACAACAATATCTGTTTTGATCATCTTGACCTGCCCTTTAGGCCGTCCCTGTACCAGAACGCGAGGAAGCTGAGAAGCGTGTTTCACGTGAGTCATTGTCTCAGTGTTTCACGTGAAACGTCACACACTATGTTTCACGTGAATCATTTTCCGACACAGAAGCGAGAGAAAATGGCGCCTAGCACATCCTCGACGCCAAAATTACCCGTGATTCGGCCAAGTGCCTCGGATGCTGCACGCAGTTTCTCGCCGCGTAGTCCGTGATCAAGCTCATCATCAGCCACCCTGCGCAGCTCTTCTACACACACACGCAAATAACTCACATGCCGCTGGCTGATCGGTGTGGCGTTTATCGAGCGTGCAACCAATGCATCTACTGCGTCTTTGACCACAGCTCGCACCCGGGCAATAGAACTCGGATCCGACACCGAAATCCTCCGACCAACAGCGTCATCATCGCATTTTGTCGTAAACCTCAAAACCGGCTTTCCACCATCCGGCAGCGCGGCCGGAGCGGCACCCTCTTCGGAGAGCGCAATGATCAAGTCCGCTTTTTCCAACATCGCATAACTGCGCTCAATACCCGCTTTTTCAACCTCATCCACACCGTGACGCAAACCCGCCGTATCAATCAGTCGAACGAGAACGCCGCCAATATCAAGCCGTGCTTCGATGTAGTCTCTTGTCGTACCAGCTACCGGCGACACCAGCACCCGATCTTCACCAAGAAGCGCGTTAAACAAGCTGCTCTTGCCGACATTAGGTGCGCCAGCCAGCACCACGCACACTCCGTCTCTAATTTGGCGTGCCCCCTCCGCATGGGCCAAATGTTGCTCGATTGTATCCGCCAGCTCCGCAGCATCTGCACCGATACGACGCCCTACATCGTCACTCACACCGTCTTCGTCTGAAAAATCGATCTCAGCCTCAGATAGCGCGCGCAACCCGAGCATTTGTTCCTGCCAACCCCGATACACCGCATAGGCTTCTCCAGTGGCTTGCCGCAGGGCATATTGACGCTGCGCCTCGGTCTCGGCATCGATCAGGCTCGCCAAGCCCTCTGCAGCTGTGAGGTCAAACCGCCCATTCATAAAAGCGCGTTGCGTAAATTCTCCGGCTTCCGCCTGCCGGACCCCCTCAAAACTGTCTAATATCGCGCTCAAAGCGTTCACCACGGCAACACTGCCGTGCAACTGAAACTCCACAACATCTTCACCGGTAAAGCTGTTTGGCCCTTCAAACGCGACAACAACGCCCTGATCCAAGGCCTCATTGTTTCGATTGCGAATCGTTCTCAGGCCAACCTGCCGCAGCGTGGGCAAAGGCCCAGCAATTTCCTTAGCCACGGTAAAAGCCCTCGGACCCGACAAGCGCACCACAGCGACACCACTGGGAAGCACGCCGGAAGCCAGCGCAAATATCGTATCCATCTTTCCTCCAACAGCGGTTCAAACGAAAAAGCCACGCGCTACAAACGCGTGGCCAGTCAGATCATTACGAAAGCGAATCGACTACGCGTTCATTGAATCAAAGAACTCATTATTGTTCTTTGTGTGCTTCAATTTATCGATGAGGAACTCCACCGCATCGGTGGTCCCCATCGGCGCCAGAATGCGCCGCAAGACGAAAATCTTCTGCAAATCCTGGCGCTCGACCAACAGGTCTTCCTTACGCGTACCGGACTTGAGAATATCCATAGCCGGGAAAGTCCGCTTGTCAGCAACTTTTCGGTCCAGCACAATCTCAGAGTTACCCGTACCTTTGAATTCCTCGAAAATAACCTCGTCCATCCGGCTGCCTGTATCGATCAAGGCGGTTGCAATAATCGTCAGTGAGCCACCTTCTTCAATATTACGTGCAGCACCAAAGAAACGCTTCGGCCGCTGTAACGCATTGGCATCCACACCACCGGTCAGTACTTTACCCGAGGATGGCACAACGGTGTTGTAGGCGCGGCCCAGACGGGTGATTGAATCGAGCAGGATGACCACATCGCGGCCATGTTCAACCAAACGTTTGGCCTTTTCAATCACCATCTCTGTCACTTGCACGTGCCGTGTTGCCGGCTCATCAAAGGTTGAGGCGACGACCTCGCCTTTGACCGACCGCTGCATATCGGTCACTTCTTCAGGCCGCTCATCAATCAGCAAAACGATCAGATAGCATTCGGGGTGGTTAGTTGCGACCGAATGAGCAATATTCTGGAGCAACACGGTTTTACCGGTGCGTGGTGGGGCCACGATCAAGGCGCGCTGGCCTTTACCCAAAGGCGCCACCAAATCGATCACCCGTGCCGACAGGTCTTTTCCTGTGGGCACATCAGTTTCCATTCGTAGGCGCTCATTGGGATAAAGCGGTGTCAAATTGTCAAAATGACTTTTATGACGGATTTCTTCAGGATCTTCAAAATTGATGGTATTGATCTTGAGTAGAGCGAAATAGCGCTCCCCGTCTTTCGGGCCACGGATCGGGCCTTGAACCGTATCACCGGTTTTCAGTGAAAAGCGCCGGATTTGCGACGGCGAAATATAAATATCATCGGGACCAGGCAGATAGTTGGCACTGGCAGACCGCAAAAAGCCAAAACCGTCCTGCAGTACTTCCACCACACCTTCGCCAACAATCTCGACTTCATCGGCGGCAAGCTGCTTGAGAATTGCAAACATCAATTCTTGCTTGCGCATCGTGCTTGCATTTTCGACATCGAGATTTTCAGCAAATTCAACCAGCTCTGTGGCTGATTTCGATTGCAAATCGTGAAGCTTCATTTGCTCCATAGGTCACCATAAAATTGAGAAAGGCCACGCACAGATGCTGCGGCAAGGAAGGATTAATTGCCCATACAGCCAAAAAGTGACTCAATCAAGACTAGTGCACCAGGCGCTTAGCCAAATGGCTTAACGATGACCATAACAACCGACACAATCATCAGCACTGTCGGTATTTCATTGAGCGCACGCCAGCGCCCAGCTGACACGGAATTTTGCCCGGCCGCAAACCGTCTGACTGATTTGGCGAGATAGAAATGCATCACGGTCATACCCACTACGGCGCCAAACTTGATCCAGAACCACACGTCCACATGAAAAGCTGCAACATAAGCTAACCACAGCCCTGCCGCCCAGCTGATGATCATGGCTGGCGTCATGATTACCTTCAACAGACGACGTTCCATGACTTTGAACGTCGTATCAGCTTCACCATTTGCTACCGCATCAGCGTGATAGACAAACAAGCGCGGCAAATAGACCATGCCTGCCATCCAGGAAATAACAGCGATCACATGTAACGCCTTGACCCACACATAGTGTTGACCGGGGCTCACCAGAAAAATCAGCGCCGCCAGCAGGCAAAAAATAACCAATGCCATCGCTGCGCGCATCGCAGCCTTGCGCCCTGTTGCCGGGGTCAACTGATCATTGCTCATGGAAATTAGACCTGACCGCGAACCCGCTGAACCAGATAAGCCATGTCATCCGGTTTCGCCTCCGGCGTGATGCCGTGGCCCAGATTAAACACGAAGGGTCCATCGCTCAACGCATCGAGAATCCGGTCAACACCTTCTTTTATCGCGTCTTGGCCGGCAACCACACGCAACGGATCCATATTGCCTTGCACTGGCCCGCCTTGTTGCAATTCCTTGGCGACATCCATCGGTACCGTCCAGTCAAGCGCGAGCATATCGATACCGGTCGCTTCCCTGTAACCGTGATAGCGGTGACCTGCACCCTTTGGAAAACCAATGATTTTTGCATCGGGTCGAGCGGCGCGCACATTGGCGACGATCTGCTTGACCGGTTTCACACAATAAGCCTGGAAATTTTCCTCATCGAGCACACCCGACCAGCTGTCAAAAATCTTGACCGCATCAGCACCTGCATCCAGTTGGGCGATGAGATAGGCAGAAGACGCCTCAACCAACACATCCAAAAGCTTTTCAAGCGCCTTGCGGTTGCGGTAACCCATCAGTCGCGCCGGTGCTTGATCCGGTGTTCCATGGCCCGCAATCATATAGGTCGCGACAGTCCAAGGCGCCCCGCAAAAACCCAAGAGGGTTGTTTCATCGGGCAAGTCTGTTCGCAGCCGACGCAATGTTTCCATCACGGGCGCTAAATGCGCAACAACACCATCAGGTTTCAACGCATCAATTTCCTCAACCGATATGGGCTTCATCTTGGGCCCTTCACCCTTGATGAAATGCACACCTCGATCCAGCGCATCTGGAATAACCAGAATGTCACTGAACAGGATCGCTCCATCAAAACTGTAGCGCCTGATAGGCTGCATCGTTGCTTCAACAGCCATATCGGGCGTGTAGCAAAAATCCAGAAACGACTTCGCTGATGCTCTTAGCTCTCTGTACTCAGGTAAATACCGGCCTGCTTGCCGCATCACCCAAATTGGAGGTGGAGACCCTGTTCCACCATTGAGTACGTTCAGAAGAGCCCGATTGTTCATGTGCATAGGTCACTTTCATAAATTAGAGAAATCCGAAGGATTTTTTTGTTTCTTATATGACTCTGTGAACAGTGGGAATTGTTCGTTATCAACTTAGTTTACACAGCCGAGTGTCAATTTTGCTCACAGGGAAAAATCCATCCACGTTTAGCAATTCGATTGAAAACAAATTTATGATAATATATTCAGTTACTTAGCTGATAGACCTGTATAGAAACCTGTTGATAACTGGTGCATAAGCTGGGAAAAGCCGCAACGGCAAAAACTTTTTCACAGGCTTGAAAAAACACAAATCCATCTTGTGAATTGGTATAACACCGCGCTTCTTCCACACCACCCGCGCGTGTCCCTTTGCACCTGTGGGTAGAATGTGGAAAACCGCACGCATAACCCAACGCGTACCCACAGGACCAGATATGCTCATTTTAGCCTCCAAAAGCCCTGCACGGGCCGCTCTGTTGGAAAATGCCGGTCTCGCATTTCAAACGGCTGCCGCTGATCTGGATGAGCGCCTTGTTGAACACCCGCTTTTGGAAGCCGGAGCGCCGCCAGCCGACATTGCCGAAATGCTCGCCGTCGCCAAAGCCACATCGGTGTCTGAGACCAAGCCCGGTGCACTGGTTCTCGGCGGGGATCAGGTTTTGTCGTTGGATGGCCAGTTGATTCACAAGTCAAAAGACATGGATGAAGCACGCCGCAAACTTCTCAAGCTACGCGGCAAAACGCACCAGTTATCATCGGCGCTCGCACTAGTGCGCGATGGTGAGATTGTGTGGTCCCATGTGAGCGTCGCCCATATGAGCATGCGCCATTTGGGTCCTGATTATATTGGCCGTTATCTCGCCGCGTGTGGCGAACCAATTCTTGGTAGTGTCGGTTGCTATCAAATTGAGGGTCGCGGTATACAATTATTCGACGCGATCGATGGCGATCACTACACCATTATCGGCATGCCGATGCTGCCTTTGCTGGCCAAATTGCGCGAACTGGGTGAAATTGAATGAATGACTAAGCAAGCCTTTGTAATCGGCCATCCGATCAAACACTCCCGGTCTCCGCTCATTCATGGCTATTGGATTGCGCAGCACCAACTCGATGCAAACTACACTGCAATTGATGTGGCGCCCGCGCACCTGCAGGACCAGGTGAACCGTGTGCGAAACGGAGACTATTGCGGCGGAAACGTCACACTGCCCCACAAGGAAGCGGTATTTGCCTTGGCCGACACGGTCAGCGACACGGCTAAAGCCATTGGCGCAGCCAATACCCTGATCTGGAAGGCCGACACAAAAACACTGCACGCCCACAATACCGATGCCTACGGCTTTACCGCCAATCTCGATGCCCAAGCGCCGCAATGGCGCAGCGGCAAAACAGCTTTGGTCCTGGGTGCCGGTGGCGCGGCACGCGCCATCATCCATGCCCTTGTGCAAGCGGATTATATGCGGGTGATGATTGCAAACCGCACCCGGTCGAAAGCGGAAATTCTTGCCGATATGGCGCCGCACATTTGCTCAACAATCGATTGGCAGCAAAAAGACATCATGGTTGGAGACGCGGACCTGATCGTCAACACAACCGCCTTGGGCATGCAGGGCCAACCAGCCTTGGACATATCGCTCGATACTGCCAAGCCTTCTCTCATTGTGACAGATATCGTTTATGTGCCGCTGGAAACCGGGTTGTTGAAACAAGCGCGCGCCAAGCGATTGCTGGCCGTTGACGGCCTAGGCATGCTTTTGCATCAGGCGGTGCCCGGTTTTGAAGCCTGGTTCGGGGTCACACCAGCGGTGGACGATGGGTTGCGCAGCCATATCGAAGCTGATCTGTTCGGACACAAAGAATAATGTTGCGCATTGGTCTGACCGGTTCCATCGGCATGGGTAAATCGACCACGGCTGCCCTGTTCGCCGAGCTTGGCATTCCGGTTCATGATGCCGATAAAGCGGTTCATGAGCTTTACCGGCAACCTGCTGTTGTGGCGCAGATTGAAGCGGCTTTTCCCGGAACAACCGATGGTGCCATGGTAGACCGCAAAGCGCTGGGGACCATCGTTCTCGCAGACGCGGATGCGATGAAACGTCTCGAACAGATGATTCACCCCTTGGTGCGCGCCGCCGAGAGTGCGCTCATCGAACGTGCGCAACGTGATGGCGCGCCCTATTCGCTTTTTGATATCCCGCTTTTGTTTGAAACGGGCCAGCAAGCACGGTTTGACGCAATCATTGTGGTCACGGCGGACAAGGACATTCAACGCGCGCGCGTTCTCGCTCGTGATGGCATGACGCTGCAAAAATTTGATTCTATTCTAGCCAAACAAATGCCGGACGCTGAAAAGCGCGCGCGCGCCGACTTCATCGTTGAAACAGATAAAGGGCTGGATGATGCGCGCACCCAGGTCGAACGCATCCATGAAAGCCTGTGCAAACGCGCGGCAGCTGTGTCGCCTTAAGGCTAAACCGGTTGTACCTTGGTATCATCATCCATCGAGGCAAAAATGCGCGAAATCATCTTCGATACGGAAACCACCGGGCTCAATGACGAGGAAGACCGGATCATCGAAATCGGCGCTGTTGAATTGGAAAACCGCTTTCCAACCGGACGCACATTTCATCGTTTCATCAATCCTGGCAATCGACGGGTGCATCCGGACGCTTTAGCTGTCCACGGCATCACCAATGAGCAGCTGGTTGGCGAAAAACCTTTCTCCCATGTGGTGACCGAATGGCTCGCATTCACAGATGGTGCCTCTTTGGTGGCCCATAATGCGAAATTCGATGTCGGTTTCTTCAATGCCGAATTCGCGCGTATCGGCATGGATCCCATAGAACCATCCCGTATTATTGACACATTGGCCATTGCCAAGCGCAAGCACCCGATGGGTCCGAACTCGCTGGACGCGCTATGCCGCCGCTACCAAATCGACAACACCAAACGCGTCAAGCACGGCGCACTGCTCGACAGTGAGTTGTTGGCGGAAGTCTATATTGAGCTGATTGGCGGCAAACAGGCGGCCCTCGGATTTGAAGCCGAGCCGCAAGAGCCAGACACGGACGATGATGGGGATAACAACACGCCCAT
The DNA here is from genome assembly GCA_049682915.1 of Ahrensia sp. Lineage (GTDB taxonomy): Bacteria > Pseudomonadota > Alphaproteobacteria > Rhizobiales > Rhizobiaceae > JBCDLI01. Next base: position 11,560 of record JBAUIL010000044.1, read on the forward strand.
CATTGCCACCACCGCCAAACAGCGGCCTGCCCCATTACCATCCCGGTTGACGCAGCAAGACATTGAAGCCCATCGTGGCATGGTGGAAAGTCTTGGTGATGGAGCCTTGTGGCATAAAAAAACAGCCTGACACGGCCAGGCTGTTTACAAGTTGAATTCAAAGCCGGCCGACTTAACTGGAAAGCGGGTTCTGGACTTTTTGTTTAGCCGCTTCTTCCGCCATGCGTTGCTGGAACATGCGCGCAAAATCAATCGGATCCACCATCAGTGGCGGGAAGCCGCCATTGCGGGTGCATTCAGCGATGATCTGGCGGGCAAACGGGAACAACAGGCGTGGACATTCGATAAACAGCACCGGCAGCAACTGCTCCTGCGGAAAATTCTGCAGGCGGAACACACCGCCATAGGTTAACTCCGCATTGAAAAGAACGGTGTCGCCATCCTGGGCACGCGCTGTCAGGGTTAGGACACAATCAAAGTCGTTTTCGGCCAATGGATTGGCGTTGACGTTGACATTGATGTTGATTGCCGGCGCTTTGTCGCGTGGGCGCAGCGAAACAGGCGCGCCTGGGCTTTCAAAGGACAGGTCTTTTACATATTGGGTCAGGATCGAAAGCTGTGGAGCGGCGCCATTTGTACCGGCTGCAGCTGCAGCGCCTTCAGGTGCTGTTTTGGTATCTTTTGCCATTAAATTGTTGTCTCATTGTCTGGTGATGGATTGATGGCCGACTAGCATGCAGGCAGATCGCTGACAAGCGCAGCGCCCTTGTACCCGTTCCGGTTAGCGCGAATCAATTTCCCGTTTCTTGTCGTCAGCCCACGGACTGTCGGGGTCTGGCTCACGCGCATAATCGCCTTCACCCAGATCGATTGTGCCGTCATCATGAGTGCCCGGTCGACCGCCACGGCTGAAACCGCCCGCACCGGCACCCATGGTCGTGACGCTGACACGCGACTTGATAAGCTTCCATGCGCCATCGCGCAATGCCGGCACAAACAACAAAAATCCAAGCGTGTCGGTGATAAAGCCGGGCGTCAGCAAAAGCACACCAGCAATCATGATCATCACGCCATGCACCAGATCCCGTGCGGGCACCTTGTTATCTCTGATTTCGTTTTGAATGCGGTTTAAAATACCGAAACCCTGCACACGCAACAAAATGGAACCGCCAATTGCGGTGACAAGAATCATCCCAAGCGTTGGCCATAGACCGATTAGATCACCGATCACGATGAAACCTGCGATCTCGGCGATCGGAATGATCAGCAACAAAAACGGGATGAGGGCAAATGGCATAATCGATCATCTTTCGTAACGGAGCGCCGGTGCTTGAAACGTATCGGCGGGTAACGATCTTCCAATAAACATATAGGTGCGGCGAATGCTTATTTGAATGATTGGCACTGGCGATCTATATGCAATGTTATCAACGATGCAAAACAAGGCCCCGAGTCGCATGGACAGTTCGAATATCGTCACGCTTATCTTTCTTGTTGCTGCCGTGTTTGTGTTCATGCAGCTACGCAATGTGCTGGGTCAGCGCACTGGACACGAGCGCCCGCCGGAAGAAATGCGCGAGCGCCGACGTGCCGATATGGACGATGACATCGGCGCTGATAGCGATGGTGACAATGTGATTACCTTGCCCGGGCGTGGTGAAAACCAAACCAATAAATACCGAGAAATTGATCGCCTGACCAAAACCGGTTCAAGCGCCAACAAGGGTTTGCGCGCGATAAAGGACGCGGTGCCGCAATTTGATGCCCGTGAATTTCTCAACGGTGGCCGCATGGCCTATGAGATGATCGTCATGGCATTTGCCGATGCAGACCGCAAAACGCTGCAAAGCCTCCTGTCGAAAGAAGTTTATGAGGGTTTTGCCGCCGCCCTCGACGAGCGGGAAAAAGCCGGTGAAACCGTGCGCACCAATTTCGTCGGCATTGAAGATATGACCTATGAAGCGGCGGAACTGCGCGACAATGAAGTCCATATCACCGTCAATGTGGTCAGCCAATTGGTGACATCCACAGTCGATAATGACGGCAATGTGGTAGATGGCGATGCCGAGGCGGTTGTCGAAGTCAAAGATGTCTGGACCTTTGCCCGAGATATTCGCGACCGCGATCCTAACTGGAAACTGGTGGCGACAGAAGCCGAAGACTAGGGCCTGACGCTGAATGTCGGGCCTGATCAAACACCATGCGTTATCGCTGAGGCCGGTCGATCCACATAGGGATTGCCCGGCTTTTTTGCGAGACGACCACGCCGCAGCGCTTGCCGCTCTGGCACAAATGAACGTGCGACCGCCTCACTATCGCTATAAAACCGGTGCGCTGAACATTCAGCCAAAACACTTGATGCAAGCTGCAGCACTGGCCGACACAAGCGCGGCGCGTTCCAATCCGCTCAGTTTTTTTCTGGAGCATTTCGCTTTCTTCGATCTGGTTTCGCAAAATCCAGACAGCGGGCTTCTGACCGGCTTTTTTGAGCCGCTCGTTGAAGCATCAGCGCAGCGCACGTCAGATTTTCCAATACCGCTCTACGCGCCGCCCGACGACTTGGTGCAAGTGGCCGATGCTGACGACACCGCACAATTACCGCCCGGTTTCCGGTTTGCGCGCCGCCGAGAAGATGGTGGTTTGGAGCCTTATTTTGACCGTCGCGCCATTGAGCAAGGCGCACTTGACGGGCGCGCGCAACCGATTGCGTTTGTGCGCGACCGTGTCGTTGCATTCTTCATCCATATTCAAGGTGCAGCTTGCTTAATCATGCCCGATGGAACGCGTCGACGGATTACCTATGCCGCAAAATCGGGCCATCCGTTCACCGGCATCGGGCGTATGTTGATCGATCGCGGCGCGATTGCTGCCGCCGACATTTCGATGCAATCCATCAAGGCATGGCTCTACGCCAATCCGACGCATGCCGATGCGCTGATGTGGCAGAACCAATCCTATATTTTCTTCCGGCAGACGGACCACCTGCCCGATCATCCCGGCCCGATTGCGGCGGCCAAAGTGCCGTTGACGCCGAACCGGTCGATTGCCGTTGACCGGACGGTTCACACTTTTGGC
>JBAUIL010000045.1:0-2062 GCA_049682915.1 Ahrensia sp.
CCATTGTGGCTCAAATGGTCCATCAACCCCAAAAAGAACGGCAGATCATCCGCATTCACCCGCTTCTCATACAGCGTCAGGATGAATTGACCTTCGCTGGTGTGCAGCAGGAAATTTGAGTTTTCGACACCTTCGGCAATGCCTTTGTACGACAGCACATCGCCGATCTCGTACTGGCTGACGAAAGCGCGCAACTCGTCTTCGGTAATGTCAGTATAAACGGCCATGGTTAGGCTGCATCGCCGTTGAGGAAGGCCATATCAGACGGCAGCAATTCCACATCGCGCAGGTCACGCATCACCAAGAAATTCTCATTTTCCTCGACGGTCAGCGCGATATCAACGCTCACATCAAACCGCGCGCGGAATGCGTCGATAATGCTATCGACCAGAATTTCAGGCGCAGACGCGCCCGCGGACATGCCCAAGGTGCGAACCGTTTCCATGGCGGACCAGTCAATATCTTCGGGACCGCGCACCAGCATAGAGGCGCGCGCGCCGTGGCGCTTGGCGACTTCGACCAGCCGCATTGAATTTGATGAATTTGGCGCGCCAACAATCATGAACATATCTGTGTCCGGTGCCGCGACCTTTACCGCCTCCTGGCGGTTTGTGGTGGCGTAGCAGATGCTTTCTGACGATGGCGCTTGCAGGTTGACGAAACGCGCCTGAAGGGCGGCAACAACATCCGCTGTATCATCAACCGACAGCGTGGTCTGGGTGACAAAGCCAAGCGCGGCATCATCAGCCAGCGGCAGGGCAGCCACCTGATCAGCGGTTTCAACCAGTGTCACAGCGCCTTGGGGTAATTGACCCATCGTGCCGAGTACCTCCGGGTGGCCAGCATGGCCGATGAGCAGCACATGGCGGCCTTGGCGCTCATGGCGCATGGCTTGTTTGTGCACTTTGGAAACCAACGGACATGTCGCATCAAGATAGAGCAGTTGCATGTTTTCAGCATTAGCGGGCACAGACTTCGGCACGCCGTGAGCGGAAAACACCACCGGCCGGTCACGGTGGTCTAAAGGGATATCATCGAGCTCTTTGACAAACACCGCGCCGCGCTCACGCAGGCCGTCGACCACGTATTTGTTGTGCACAATCTCATGGCGGACATAGACCGGTGCGCCATATTTCTTGAGCGCCAACACGACGATCTGGATGGCCCGGTCGACGCCGGCGCAAAAGCCGCGCGGCTCGCACAGGCGTATTGTCAATTGTGGTTTCATCGATGCGTTCATAAGCGTTTTCTGCATGGCTGACCGCTGCTTGTAAAGGTCAGTCGCGTTTGCGCTGCTGAAACAGGAAAAAGCCGACCACACCGAGCAGTGTCAGCGCGAGGCCATACCAGGTGATGGCGTATTGCAGGTGATTGTTGGGCAAGTCGATACGCGTCACCCCGTCTACCGGCCATTGGCCCAATGTGCCGGGCCTGTCTGGAAAGCCTGCATCGAGAAAGAACGGCAACACTGTTGCGTCTGCCTGATAGCCAGCTTGCGCCGCCATCGCCGCAAGGTCTTTCCAATAATAGATGTTTTTGGCGAGATCGTTTTCCGGCACGATGACGGATGGTTTTGCATCCAAACGTTGGCGCGCCAGTCCGCGAATATTGGCTATGCCAGGCACTAGTGTCGGCTTGCGGGTTTCAGCCTCTTTCAGATCAAAGGGTACAAACCCACGATTGACAAAAACCACTGTGCCTTGCGGCTCAACCAGCTCCAGCGGTGTGTAGATGAAATAGCCGGATATGCCTTTATAAGTCGCAAAAAAATGCTGCTCACCGGCATGGTTGAAATTGCCGGTGGCCTGAGCGGGCAGATAGTCAATCGCTTGCTGGTCGAGTGCGCCATCATCCAATTGCACAGACAAGGTCATCACATCGATCGGTGCCGCATCGAGTTGCGCATCGATTTTTGCAAGGAGGTCTTCTTTCCATACCAAGCGGTTAACCTGCCATGTGCCAAGCGTCAGCAGCACCGCCAACACCGGCACGGCTGCGGCAATGACAATCCATGGTTTGATGGTTCGTTTGGTGGCTGGGCTGTTCATGGCACTCACATAGA
>JBAUIL010000046.1:0-3130 GCA_049682915.1 Ahrensia sp.
ACCGTTTTGCCGTCGACATGGATGGTGCCGGAATCAGCTTGATAAAAGCCGTACAGGATCGACATGAGCGTCGACTTGCCAGCGCCATTTTCGCCGATAATGCCGTGGATTGTGCCTTTTTCAATCGGTAGGTTAATGTCGCGATTGGCACGCACGGGACCAAAGCTCTTATTGATACCGCGCAGTTCGATGGCCAAGTCAACCATGCAATTTCCTGTCATTGCCAAGCCAAGGGATGGCACTACGCTAACCCTCCTATGGGGGTGAATCCAGCCCTATCTGTATTGATATGGCCATTTTGAGTTTGCCGACGCCAAGCCTGTGCTATGCAGGGCCAAAACAATCCGACAACGATATGAAAGAGCGATCAAAATGGCTAAAACCGATGATGCGCGGCTCGAAGATCTCGAAATTCTGGCGGCTCACCAAGCGCAAATGATTGATGATCTCAACGAGGTTATCATCGAGCAGGGTAAAGCCATCAGCGAATTGCGCCGCCGCCTGGATTCATTGGGCAGCCGGTTCAGCAGCCTGCAAGATCAGATGGAAGGCACCGTACCCATCGACAAACCACCGCATTGGTAAGAGCCTAATTGCCAGGCACGTGAAATGTCATCGCCGCCCAAAGCGTTTCCCACACAGCATTGAACCGCTCGGCAGTTTCGGCTGACGGTTCGCGCAGATAGACGCTGTCCAGAAGATAGCTGTGGCCGGGCTTGACCGGCACCGTCACCAGGCCATTCTCATCGGCGGTCAGCAATGTGACAACCACATCGGTGCCCGCTTCGGTATTGTCGGGCTGCTCGAATACCTCCACTTGCGCGCCTGCTTTGGGAACCCCGAACAACTCGATGCGCATATCGATGCCATCGCTCATATCGTCGGTATAGGGGTTTTCCAGCGCAATGAATTCGGTGTCGAGACCAAAGGCTTTGTCTTGTCCTTCGCTGTTGCCCACGCCGATCAGCGCTTTGGCATAGCGCGCATAGGCCTCGCGAAAGCCGGTTTCTGGTAACTCACGCGCTTTGTGGCGTTCGATTGCATCGCCTAAAGCTTTATGCTCGACAAAGGACTGGAATTTTTCAAGCGTAGGATAGCTCGTCGTTAAAGTCTTGGATTGGTGAACCAGAATGTTCAGCCCTTCATCCAGCGGATCGACATTGATCGCTGGCGTATCGCCGATGCGGCCGGGCACAGGCTCGGTTCTGTCGCCCACCGCGATGTCCAGCCGGATGAAATTATCAGGAATGTAGCGCTGGGTGCTGCCGCGGAAATTTTGCCCCACCCGCATGTCGGCGATGATCTTGTTTGACCCGTCAATTTGATATTCAGTGGCGTCGATCCACATTTCGTGAGACGACGCGGTTGAGATCAGCGGCGCTTGCGCCACGATAAGACCAACACAGAAAGCTGCCAGACGTTGTTTCATCACTTTCAATCCTTTGCCATGCGTATCGGTATTTTCTTGTCACTGTTGATTACGGCTTTTTCGGGCGCCGCAGCCCATGAAGTACGTCCGGCCATAGCAGACGTGCTGGTGAATGGCCAAACAATTGAAATTGAGGTGGAAGTCAACCTTGAAGCCATTCTGGCGGGCATCAACCTATCGGTCACCGAAGACACCAACGACGCGCCACCGGCGCAGGCTGCCGCCTATAACGCGTTGCGCGCTTTGACGGATGATGCGCTGGCCGCCCGCTTTGAGCCGCAATGGCCGCGCCTGCGCGAGCAGTTGGTCTTGAGCGTCAATGGCGCGCGTATTGCTGACCGGCTGACTGTCACAGCCATTTCGGTGACACCGGAGCCCGATACCGAACTGCCGCGCGCGACCCTGCTGACACTGGAGGCAACATTGGACGCAGGCACTGAGGCGATCCAGATCGGTTGGGCGCGGGAGTTGGGGCCATTGGTGGTGCGCCAAACAGGTGTGCCGGTGGAAGATGCCTACACCGGCTATTTGACCAATGGCGCGGTGAGCGTACCGATCTCCACATCGGCGGGTTCCGCCGTGTCGATGAGCCAGACTTTCTTTGATTTCATCTTCATCGGTTTCCAGCACATTGTTCCCAAAGGTCTCGACCATATCCTGTTTGTGTTGGGCCTGTTTTTTCTATCGCTGCAATGGCGGCCTTTGGTCTATCAGATTACCGCTTTTACAGTGGCGCACACGGTTACGCTGGCGCTGGCTACGCTGGGTTATGTGTCTATTCCGGCATTTATTGTGGAGCCGCTCATTGCGGCGTCCATTGTCTATGTGGCGATCGAGAATATTTTCGCGCGCGGCATCAAGCCTTGGCGCACTTGGATTGTGTTCGGCTTTGGCCTGCTACACGGGCTTGGCTTCGCATCCGTGCTCGGCGATGCGGGCCTGAACCCGACGCTGCTGGTGCCCAGCCTGATCGGCTTCAATATTGGCGTCGAATTCGGTCAACTGACGGTGATTGCCGTTTCTTTCCTCGCTATTGGCGTCTGGTTTGGCGACAAAAGCTGGTACCGCAGCGCGATTGCCACGCCTGCATCTCTGCTGATCGCTGCAGTCGGCGCTTTCTGGTTTGTCGAGCGGGTGTTTCTGTAACGGGGGTCCAAGAAACATGACGTGGGACTTTGCCTAACACTGCGTCATAACGGGTGTCTTGGAGCGTTAATCCAAGCATTGATTGCGGGTAGATATTGTGGATCCTCGGGACGGGGCCCGAGGATGACGATACGTTGGGATGGTTACGTGCCTAGCATGCCAGTTGAGGCAGAATTATAACCAAACGCTGTCGAATAGGGCCTAATCTCTCATCCGTCATCCTCGGGCTCCGTCCCGAGGATCCAGAGTGGTGGCACATTTCAATTCAAGCGGCTTGACCGGCGGCAAAGCCTGACGACCACGCCCACTGGAAATTGTGGCCACCCAGATGGCCGGTCACATCCACCACTTCGCCGATGAAAAACAGGCCCGGCATGGCTTTGGCTTCCATTGTTTTTTGAGACAAATCCTGCGTGTCGACGCCGCCCAGCGTGACCTCCGCTGTGCGGTAGCCTTCCGTGCCGCCGGGACGGAATGTGAAGCGGTGGATGTGGTCGGCCACCTGTGCGATGTCCGCGTTGGATATATCCGCCATGGTTGTGGACGTTGGCAGGG
>JBAUIL010000047.1:0-25433 GCA_049682915.1 Ahrensia sp.
CGCTTACATTTGCCGGCTTTGATACCGTTCAAATTATCGAAGACCGCCTATTGCGTCTCGACCTGAACGATTCACCGCCAGTGCAGGTCTCCGGCGGTCGCTTCTACGAAGTTGATGCCTTCCTGACATTCAAAATTACGGATGCACGTCGCTTCCGCGAGCAGGTTTCAGGCGACCTCACCTCTGCTGCAGCCCGTCTGCGCACACGTTTTGATGCGGCTTTGCGCCGGGTCTACGGTCTGCGTGGTTTTGAAGCTGCTCTGTCAGAAGAGCGCACTGAAATGATGCGCGAAGTGCGCGACCAATTGCGCCCTGATGCGACATCGCTGGGCTTGACCATCGAAGATGTACGCATCGTGCGCACAGATTTGACGAGCGAAGTCTCCCAACAGACCTATGACCGCATGTCGGCGGAACGTTTGGCAGAAGCCGAGCGTCTGCGCGCGCGTGGCCGTGAGAACGCCCAGCGCATCCGTGCGGTGGCTGATCGTCAGGTCGTTGAAATCCTGTCAGAAGCACGTCGTGAATCTGAAATCCTTCGTGGTCAAGGCGATGCCGAGCGCAACCGCATCTTTGCGGAAGCGTTCAGCCGTGATCCGGAATTTTTCGAGTTCTACCGCTCTATGGCGGCCTACACCACTGCCATGCAGGATGGCAGCACCACCATGGTTCTGTCGCCCGACTCTGAGTTCTTCCAGTTCTTCCAGAACGCAACCGGCGAACGGCCCGCTCAAAACTAGGGTCGTCGCGTGAACGAACTCATCACAGCAATCGGCCTTGTGCTGATCTTGGAAGGCCTCGTTTACGGGGCCTTTCCTGCGTTTGGCAAACAGGTGGGTGAAATGCTGCGCACCACCCCGGAAGAAACATTGCGTCTTGTCGGCATCGGTTGTGCCATTGTCGGCTTTATACTGGTTTGGGCGGTGCGCGGTTAAACGCCTTTTCACGCATAGATGATTATGGAAGTCGCAAGGCTTGCGCCATAGATAGAGATTAACGGCATTGCGCCGAAAACAGGAGATAACCATGCAGACGAAACGATATGCTTGGGCACGCCGTCTTGGCGTCACCGCTATGTTGGCGACAGCAGCCACTTTTTCACCTCTGGCAAGCCAAACAATCGGGCCAAGCATCGCCGTCGCACAGGATGGACCCCGCTCGTTGGCTGATCTTGCTGAAGGTTTGCTCGACTCGGTTGTCAACATTTCCACATCGCAAAACATCGCAGGCAGCGAGCGCTCGGTGCCGCGTCCCCGCTTGCCCGATGGCTCGCCGTTTGAAGAGTTTTTTGATGAGTTTTTCGAGCGCTTGCCCGATCAGGAAGGTGGCCCCGGCGCACCGGGTGGTCAGCGCAGCGTGCAGTCACTTGGTTCCGGCTTCGTGATTGACGCTGAAATGGGCATCATCATCACCAACAACCACGTCATCGCTGACGCCGATACGGTGACAGCGAACTTCGCAGACGGCAGCAGCCTCGACGCTGAAATCATCGGTCGCGACCCAAAAACGGATATTGCGGTCCTGAAGGTCGATCCTGACGCAAAAGAGCTCAAAGCGGTGCCATTCGGCGACAGCAACGCCATGCGTGTTGGTGACTGGGTGCTGGCAATCGGCAACCCGTTTGGCCTGGGTGGCTCCGTGTCCGCTGGCATTGTATCGGCCTTCGGACGCGACATTAACTCGGGTCCCTATGACAACTTCATCCAGACGGATGCCGCCATCAACCGCGGTAACTCCGGCGGACCTTTGTTTAACATGAAGGGCGAAGTGATCGGCATCAACACCGCGATTATTTCACCATCAGGCGGCTCTATCGGCATTGGCTTTTCAATTCCCGCTGATCTCGCTGTCAACGTCATTGCGCAATTGCGCGAGTTTGGCGAAACACGCCGCGGCTGGCTGGGCGTGCGCATTCAGGAAGTCACCGACGATATCGCCGAAAGCCTTGGCATGGATCGCACTATGGGCGCGCTGATTGCCGGCATTATTGAAAACGGCCCCGTGTCAGACGGCTCCATCCAGCCCGGCGATGTCGTGGTGGAGTTTGACGGCAAGGAAGTCGCAACCATGCGCGAACTGCCCCGCATTGTCGCCGAAACCACCGTTGGCAAGGAAGTCGACGTTGTTGTGATCCGCAAAGGCGAACGCGAGAGCGTCAAGGTTACACTGGGCCGCCTGGAAGACGGTGAGCGTTTGGCCAGCGCCGCGCAGGAAGACGAACAGACTGAAGAAGAAACCACTGTCCAGTTGCTGGGCATGACTTTGCAGGAAATTACCGACGAACTGCGCGAAGAATACTCTCTCAGCGATGACGTCGATGGCAGCGTCATCATCACGCAAATCGAGCAGGGCTCAGCCGCATTCCTCAAGGAAGTGGTCGCAGGTGAAGTGATCGTCGAAATCGCTCAGGAAAGCGTTGCCACACCGCAGGAGGTAATCGACGTGATCGAGCGACTGCGCGAAGAGGATCGGCGCAACGCCTTGTTGATGCTGGCAAATCCCATGGGCGAATTGCGCTTCGTAACCCTGCGGATCGACTGATCGCGCCTCTATCGGATCAAAAGACCCGGCTTCGTGCCGGGTTTTTTATTGCGCGAATTCAGACCGGCTATAGCCTTGCAAAAACAACAGGGCCGTCAGATCACCATGGTCGATACGAATGTCCGCTTGGGCGGCAACAGCTGGCTTTGCGTGCAACGCGACGCCCAAACCCGCTTCGCCCAACATACCAAGATCATTGGCGCCATCGCCAACGGCCAGCGCATCTTCCACCGAAAGATTGAGCCGCTGGCAAATGTCGTGCAGCGCATCCACCTTGGCCTGTTTGCCCAAAATCGGCTCTGCCACCTTCCCGGTCAGCTTACCCGCGCTGTGCAACAGACGGTTTGCGCGGTTTTCATGAAAGCCGAGCATCTCCGCTATGCGCGCCGTAAAGTCCGTAAAGCCGCCCGACACCAGCGCGCACCAGGCACCATCACGCCGCATTGTCGACACCAATGACGGACCGCCCGGCATCAGTTCGATCCGCGTGGAAATGACCCGGTCGATCACCGATGACGGCAAACCCGCCAACAGCCCGACGCGCTCTTTCAATGCACTGTCAAATTCCAACTCGCCATTCATTGCACGCGCTGTAATCTCGCTGACCCGCTCTTTCAACCCGGCCTCTGCCGCCAGTTCATCAATGCACTCCTGCCGGATCATCGTTGAGTCCATATCGGCGATCAGGATCTTGCGCTTGCGGCGCGCCGTCATGGGCATCAGGCAACTGTCAATCGGCCGCCCTTCAATGATCCGTCTCACCACATCGGTGGTCTGAGCGGGATCGACCTGCTCAACCTCAAAATGATAGGCTTGGTTTTCGCTCAACACGTCCCATGTCAACGCCTCAAGCGCGGCATTGACACGCATGGCAATGCCATGGTCAAGCGCACCGCTGGCTGGATCAGCGATCAAGGTAAGGCTAAAGGACATCACGACTCCGGTGTGCACACACAATGCAGGAAAACAAATGGCGCCGCTAAAGCGACCGATACATCTGATAGCTGGCCCTACTGCCAGCGGCAAGTCTGCGCGCGCACTGGATATCGCCGCACGCGAGCAGGCAGCGATTATCAACACTGATTCCATGCAAGTCTACGATGTGCTGCGCATTATAACCGCCCGGCCATCCAACACGGACCTGTCAGCGGCACCCCATTATCTCTACGGACATATGGCACCATCAGCGCCCTACTCCACCGGCATCTGGATGCGCCAATGCGCTGACCTTCTTAGACAATTGCCAGACGAGCAGCCGCTGATCTTTGTCGGTGGAACAGGCTTGTATTTCAAAGCTTTGCTGGGTGGGCTGTCGCCCATCCCCGCCATTCCTGATACGATACGCACGCGCTGGCGCGAGGCGTTGACGCTGGAGGGTGCTGCCGCTTTGCACCGCATTTTACAAGAGCGCGATCCTGCTCTGGCGAAGACGCTGAAGCCCGGCGACGGCCAACGCATTGCGCGGGCGCTGGAAGTGATTGACGCCACAGGCAAGTCACTGGCGTGGTGGCAAACCCAGCCCGGCGAGGCGCTGATCGACGAAAACGCAACCCAGAAAACCATTATTCTGCCTGAGCGGCCCCTGCTGCACGAGCGGATCAACACGCGGTTTATAAAGATGGCCAATGAAGGCGCGCTGGACGAAGTGCGCGCCCTTAACGCGCTGGACATCAACCCTGCGCTGCCCGCGAAAAAAGCCATCGGCGTACCGGAATTTTCGGCCTATCTGGCGGGTGAGCTATCCCTTGAAGCCGCCATTGAACGCGGCCAAGCCGCCACCCGCCAATATGCAAAACGGCAAATGACGTGGCTGCGCAATCAGTTCGGACCCGATTGGAGCGTCACAACCGGCTCAAAATCCTAGGGTAACCGCTTTGATCGGTTTAAGTTCGAGCTCCGAATTAACACCATATCAATTTCCAGCCGGTACTCTCGTCGAAAATTGGGGTTGAATATGAGTTTTCACAAATCAGAGATCTATTTCCTGGTTTTCATGCTGTTGGTCTTGGGTGGTGCCGCATCTAGCTATATGGCTATGACGACGCTCACCCAAGCCGTAGCGCCCATTGTCAACACACCCGTTTGGCAGTCGGTTCAATCCGCCCAAGGTATTTTGACGATTGGCATCGCATCACTGTTTGCCGCATCCATTGGCGGTGTTATCTTCATTTACCCGCAAATTCGCAGCCAAGCGCGCCAAAGTACCGAACTTTCACAGGTCGCGCGCCGTCTGACCGAAAAATCGGAAAGCTATCAGCATGCGGCCCTGACCGATGTGCTGACAGGTCTGCAAAACCGCCGTTACTTTGATGATGCATTGGCGGAATATCTCGAGGAATTTGGCCGCATTGGCCGCCCAATCGGTGTGATGGTTATTGATCTTGATCACTTCAAATCGGTCAACGATACCCATGGTCACGACGTAGGCGATGAAGTGCTGAAAAGCCTTGGCAATTGCCTGATTGAATTCACGCGCTTCCACGATGTCGCTGCGCGCCTTGGCGGCGAGGAATTTGCTGTTGTCGCACCCAATCTGGATGCGCATGCACTGTCAAAACTAGCCGAACGTATCCGCATCGCCATCAGCGAAATGCAGATCGTCTGTGGCAACGTCCATCTGCGGGTGACGGCCAGCATAGGCTTGGCATCTTGGGACGGCGTCGAGGACGGCGCATCGTTGGTCAAACGTGCCGATGCGAACCTCTACAAAGCAAAGCACGGCGGACGTAACCGCATCGCCGCCTAACCCCCTTACGTTTTTCAATTCTCAAAATTCAACTGGTCGAAAATACGCGGCCCCGTATCGGGGGCCGGTACGGCCGGCGGTAAGCTTTGACGCTCAATTTCGCGGCGGAAAGGATCGGGTGACTGGCTGCTATCGCGTTGTTGGCTTTGCGCCTCCTGCGCCCGGCGACGCTCCTCCGCTTGCGCGCGTTGCTGGCGCTCGCGTTCTATCGCCTGCTCCGCTTCGATGCGTTCGCGCTCAAGACGCGCTGCCTCCAGACGCTCAGCTTCCACACGTGCCGCTTCCAGCCGCTGCTCGCGCTCATAGGAGGCCTGCCTGACGGCCCGGCGTAATCTTTGACGTTCATTCAGTCTTTCTTGCAGGGCGGCAATGCGCTGCTGCTCACGCTCAATCGACCGCTGGACCAAAAAGGTCTGGATACTGTCAATATTGGTGTCCACCTTGCCGCTTTCAGATGTCACACGCAGGCTTGGTGAGGCAGCCAAGGCGAGCGCATTGTCTGCGTTGAACCGAATGTCCATCGTCGCGTCGACTTCACCCGTCGCCACATCCAGTTGCACCGATGCCAAACCGCTGACCGCTTGGTCTTGCGACTGCAATGCAATGGAGGAAACGCGCAAACGTCCATTGGTCAAAGACAGGGGCGCATTGACCGGCGCAAAGTCCGTCCCACCGATTGTCAGATGAGCCGCGACCAACGCGGCAATTTGCGGGTTGGTGATGCCAAAGCCAATCCTATCCGCAGCCGCGACCACGGCAGGTAAACCGGCACTATTAACACCGGCAATCGTCACATCAGATATAGCTAGCGAACCGGAGCCGGTCAGCGAACCGATGATCGCCTGCACCGAACTGCCACTGCCCGTCGCGGCCAGACTGAAGTTGCCCTGTCCCCCGACTACGCTTTGGGAAATCGGCAACGCGGTCAAATCCACTTCGCTCATTGAAAGTTGAAAATCACTCAGCAGCGCTTCATCAAGGCTTTGAATATCGAAGCGGCCAGCCACTTCACCGCCAAACGCAGCCGCCTGCATTTGGGTGACCTCCAACCGGTTTTCCCCAACATTAAAATCAAAGCTTGCTGGTCCAACCGGCACAGCCAAGCCTGGTACAAACAGTGCCTGCGCAGTCACATCCAAACGGGTCGTCCAAGCGGCCAACCCGTTGGCGCCGAAAGCTGTTTCGGCGTCCGTATCGGCGGAAAGACCCGCAAAGCGCGCCACCACAGGGGACAAGTCCAGCGCTGAAAAATTCAGCGCGCCCTCAAGACGCTTGGCTTCCTGCTCAATCGCAAAAGACACGTCACCGGTGAGCGAGTGGTTGCCCGCTTGCGCATCAATAGATGACAAGGCCAGCCGCCCGTTCTGATCGAGCCCTGCCTGCGCGGCAAGCTCAAACGGGGTCTGGTCTTTAAAGGTCAAGTCAACAGGTACCGACAATGCGCGCCCAAACACGCCGATATCGCGACCGCTCAGCATCACCGCTCCGTCAGCAGACCATTGCGCACCGGCAGCCGAAGGCACTGCTTTCACAGTGCCATCAAAGCCCAACGCAGCCCCAACAGCCATCGCGTCGATCGTCGTTTGCATGCCATCGGATGGCTTGCCGCTCACCCGCACAGTCAGGTCGCCCGGCGCGGTGTCAGCAATGGCCAGGCCCAGTTGCGCTGCTAGAATGGACGATTGCGCGTTGCGAAAATTAGCGTCCATGCCCAAGGCACCATCGCTCCACGCGTCGCGCGGCCCGGCAAAGCGCATCGTGCCAGCCATGGCCGTGCCGCCACTTTCGCCATTGATATCAACGGTGAAATCATAGTCACCACCTTGCGCGCGCAGGCTTCCCTTGGCCGTTAGGTTGGTATCGTCAAAGGCGGTCCCTTGCCGTGCAACAACGCCCTCCGCATAGGATGAAAGGTCAAATGCCGGTGAGCCTGCCGCATATTCTGCCAGCAAAGGAGCGTTAGTGATAAATTGCCGCCCGTCTTGCGCAACCACCGACACGTCGAAATCCGTGCTGATACCCTCATCATAGGCACGCGCAGTGGCGGTGGCGGCCAGCGAAGCGCCAAACAGACCATCGACTTGGAATTGGTCAATCGACCACTGCTCGGGTCTGATCCGCAGTTGGGCCTGCAACCGGTCCGCATAGAG
This sequence comes from Ahrensia sp., assembly GCA_049682915.1. Classification (GTDB taxonomy): domain Bacteria; phylum Pseudomonadota; class Alphaproteobacteria; order Rhizobiales; family Rhizobiaceae; genus JBCDLI01. The sequence goes on from JBAUIL010000047.1 coordinate 7,438, forward strand.
GTCGCGATAGACACTTTCGGTAAAATTGACCGTCAGATCGACATCGGTGTCGCTGGCGTCACCGGGTTTTGACGCCGACAGTAGATCGCCAATCACATCGAAGGTGCCATCGCGCAGAGCGTCTCCGGTCAACGCCAATCGCAGAACCGGACGTGCACCCACAACGCTGCGCTCAATCGTACCTTGCAGACGATCACCATCCAAAACGGCATTTAGATTGCTCAGCGTCTGCGTCTGGGTGGTAAGCCTCACATCGGCTTCAAAACCGGCACGGTCCATCCGGCTGATCGCCAAGCCGCTTTGAAGGCCCAACCAGGTCGCCAAGCCGGAAGGCTGGCGCGATGCCAGCACAGTGCGGCCCTCAAAAGAAATAGCCTCGGCTTGGTCAGCCTGCCCCGGCAAACGGATATCGCCATTGGCTTCCAATTGCGTCCGGCCCGGCAACTTAGCCTCCAGCCGCTCGATCCGCCATAGCGCACTCCCATCATCATTTTGCGCGGCAGGCACCGCATCAAAACGCACATCGCGCAACGTGGTTGAGCCGTAAATGATTGCTGGCAGATCAATGCTGACGGTACCCGCCACCGTCGGCAGCGGCAATTGCGCAAACACGCTGCGTGCTTGGGCCAGCAGTACGTCGAAATTATCGCGCGTGTCACCCTCGGCGAGACCCGACCAGTTCAACTGTGTGCCCCGCGCGCTCAGCGTGTAGCTGGGCGCGTCACCGCCGGTCAGTGAAAAACCACCCTCCACCGTATAGGGGTCTTCGCCAGCACCAAATGATGCGCGATATTGATCGACGCTCAACGCATCATCAGCCGCCACAAAAACGCCCTCAATCAAAAACGGTGTCTCAAGCCGGTTTGCCTGATCGTTGATCGGTGACACTTGGAAGGCACCGTCATAATGCAGTTGGTCAGGCAAAGCGCTGTCCGCATTCGTGTCGGCACGCACCACCTGGCCTTGGGAGGAAACCACAATGCCACGGTTGAGCCACTGCGTTGTGGTGTTGAGCGAAAAGCCATCGGCGCGCAGGCGACCCGTCGTTAATTGCCCCGACACCGGCACACCATTGACCACCCCGTCACCGGCATAGCGGAACGGCCCCACCCGACTGTCGGCCGACACAGTGCCATTTAACGATGTGATGCGCCAAGCGTCACCGCCCGCCTCGTCGCGAATGACCAGGCTGCCATTGGTGATGGTGGCCTGTTCCAGTTTAATGTCCTGAATGATCGACGCCAAATCAGGCCCGGCCGTGTCGCGGTCGGCTTGCAGCGCTTGGCCCTTGGGGTCGAGCACAAACCGCGCGCCATCCAGTCGCATATCGAAAATGCGCAACTCGCCCGTCAAAAACGGTGCTAGTTCCGCGTCAACCGCAAACCGCTCGACATACGCCACCGGATCACCAGCATCGCCCAGCCGAACGTCAGTGAAATTCAACGAGGGAAATGGCAGCAGCCGCACCTCAGCGTCACCGTCCACCGAAACCGCCAGACCGGTCAACTGCGACGCGGCTGTTTCAAAGCGGCCTTTGTAGTCAGACCAATTGACGAAATACGGCACCACGAGAACCGCAATCAGCAGCGTCAAAACCAGCCCGCCAATAATGGCGAATAAGCGCATTCTAACTCTCCCGAAGCTTCATGGCAGAACTGTTGCCGCTGTTTGCGTCTGCTTTAAGGTCAACCGTCCACCATGCGAATGATTTTGCCCGGGTTCATGATGTTGTCCGGATCAATCGCTTTCTTGATCGACCGCATCACATCAATCGCGCCACCCATCTCCAATTCAAGATAGGCAAGCTTGCCTTGGCCGATGCCGTGTTCACCCGTGCAGGTGCCGCCCATCGCCAGCGCGCGCATGTTCAACCGCCCGACGAATTTTTCAGCAGCTTCAATCTCACTTGGATCATTTTCATCAATCAGCAACAACACGTGGAAATTACCGTCACCGGCATGGCCGACAATCGGCGCGATGAAACCGCTTTCTTCGATGTCGAGTTCAGTCTCACGCACGCAATCCGCCAGCCGCGAGATCGGCACGCACACATCGGTGGCAAGGCCCTTGCAGCCGGGGCGCAATAGCAACCCCGCCCAATAGCCATCATGGCGTGCCGCCCATAATTTATTGCGTTCCTCTTCAAGCGCTGACCAGGTAAACGGCCCGCCACCCAAATCCGCTGCGATCTCGCCAAAAGTTTCCGCCTGCTCCGCCACTGACTGCTCCGTGCCGTGGAACTCGACAAACAAGCAGGGCGTTTCAGGCAAATCGAGCTTGGAATAGGCAATCATCGCCTTCATTTGCAACTGGTTGACCAATTCGATGCGCGCCACCGGCAGGCCGATTTGAATGGTCAAAATAACCGCCTGCACCGCCGCGTCCAAAGAGGCAAACGAGCAGACACCTGAGGTGATCGCCTGCGGAATGCCTTGCAGCTTTAGGGTCAGTGACGTCGTAATGCCAAGCGTGCCTTCAGAGCCGACCATCAGCCGGGTCAGATCGTAGCCAGCCGAAGACTTTCGCGCGCGCTGCGCCGTTGTTATTTTGCGCCCGTTGGGCAGCACCACATCCATCGACACCACATTGTCACGCATCGTGCCGTATCGCACCGCATTGGTGCCCGACGCCCGGGTGGCCGCCATGCCGCCAAGGCTGGCGTCAGCACCCGGATCAATCGGAAAAAACAAACCCGTATCGCGCAGATAGGTGTTGAGCTGTTTGCGCGTGACCCCCGGCTCGACAACGCAATCAAGGTCTTCGGCATTGACTGACACAATGGCATTCATTTGGCTGACATCGATGCAGATACCACCACCGGGCGCATTGACGCCCCCTTCCAGCGAGGTGCCCGCACCAAACGGGATGATCGGCACCTTGTGGGCCGCACATACCTCCACCGCCGCTTGCACGTCATCGGCAGACTTGGCGAACAGCACGCCATCGGGCAGTTGCGCGGGAATATAAGTCGTGGTGTGCGCGTGCTGGGCGCGCAACGCTTCACCGGTGCTGAAAGCCTCGCCAAAGCGCTGTTTGAGAACATCCAGCACGATGGCAATACCATCATCATTGCGGGCAACGGGGGCAATATCGTTTAGGGCCAATTCTTCCTCCAACTCGGCCTTTTGTTGTGCCGCGAAGCAGGCAAAGTGTCAAAGCAACATTATGACCCGTCGCTCTGACAACAAAAACGTGAAACAAATCGCAAGCCACAGCCTTGCCGCGAAGGATTGAAACCGTAATGTGAAGCAGGCCGCAAACAAAACGAAGCCGATACAATGACACTTCAGAGCGCACCATGGGAAACCAGTCCCGTCCTGCCCATCCAGCCAGACTGGATTGATTATAACGGCCATCTCAACATGGCGTTTTATATGGTGCTGTTTGATCAAGGCTCTGATGCGGTATTTGCCCAACTCGGCATGGGCCCGGACTATGCCGCATCAAGGAAACTGACGACCTACACCGGCGAAGCACATATCTGCTATCTGCGCGAGGTGCACCAAACCATGCCCGTTGTCTCGCGGTTTCGCATGCTGGATTGCGATGAAAAGCGTATGCACAGTTTTCAAGAACTGGTTCACGCCGACGAAGGCTGGGTTGCAGCGACCTGCGAGATGATGACCTTGCATGTGGATCAGGCCGGGCCGCGGGTCGCGCCGTTCCCGGACGATATCGCGGCCAACCTATTTGCGATGGCTGCTAGGCACAAAGACGGCGATTGGCCAAAGCAAGCCGGTCGCACCATCGGCATTAAAAGAAAACCGGCTGGTTCACCGTGATCATTCCACCGCTAACCCGCCTCAAACAACTCTTGATTGGGTGGTTCCGCCCCAATATCGACCAGTTTCTCGGCTCGGGCGCGCCCAAAATCTGGGTGCTGTCGCTGGGCATTGGCGCGGCCGTTGGCATTGCCTCCATCATCTTCCGCGAGTTGATTGGCCTGTTTCAAATCTGGTGGCTGCGCAACAATGGCGAGGATGTGCTGACTGCCGCCAATAATGTGGATTGGTATTGGATATTGATCGCGCCGGTGGTCGGCGGCTTCATAGTCGGCATCTTGCTGGAAAAGCTCACCGCGCGGCGCGCCGGCAGTGTGGCTGACGTCATTGAAGCGCGCGCCGCCCATGGCCGCGCGCTGGACTTGCGCCAAGGGCTCTGGTCAGCATTGATCACCAGCATCTCGCTTGGCTCTGGCGCCAGTGCGGGCCGTGAAGGGCCTGTTGTCCACCTGGGTGCGACGCTGGCAAGCGTGGTCGCCCACCGGCGCAAACTGCCCGAATGGTGCTCGCGCACATTGCTGGCTGCCGGTGTAGCGGCTGCCATTTCCGCCTCGTTCAACGCGCCCATTGCAGGTGTTCTTTTTGCCCATGAAGTCATTTTGCAGCACTATGCGATGCGGTCGTTCGTGCCCATCGTGCTGGCTTCCACTGTGGGCAGTGTGATCTCGCGACTGTGGTTTGACGAATCGACTGCATTTATCATCCCCGCCTATCAAATCACGTCCTATTGGGAATTTCCCGCCTTTGCGCTGCTCGGCGTAATCGCGGCGCTGGTGGCCATCGCGTTCCAGTTTGCGCTGTTTTCAGCAGACCATGTGGCGCGCGGCATTGCCATTCCCTTGCGCTACCGCCCAGTCATCGGCGGCGTGGCAATCGGCATTATGGGCGTGTTTTTTCCCCACATTCTGGGTGTCGGATATGAGACGACCGATCTCGCCCTGTGGAACCAGATACCGCTCTACCTGCTGCTAACACTGATTGTCGTCAAAACGGCAGCGACAGCCATCACGCTCGCCTCCCGCTTTGGCGGCGGTATCTTTTCACCTGCCCTTTATCTGGGTGCAATGACGGGCGGGGCATTTGGCTTGATTGCGGGCAGTGTTTTTCCGGAACTGGCCTCCAGCGGCGGCCTTTACGCCATTTTGGGCATGGGAGCGGTTGCTGGTGCGGTGCTGGGCGCGCCCATTTCAACAACCATGATCGTGTTTGAGCTAACGGGCGGCTATACACTCTCCATCGCACTGCTGATGACAGTCGCCATTGCGCACGGCATCAACCAGGCACTGCACGGGCATTCATATTTTCATTGGCAATTGGAGATGCGCGGCCTGTTTGACCATGAAGGGCCGCACCGCGCGCTGATGCGCACCAAGCGGGTGATGGACTTTATGGATGTGCCGGAAACCGGTGCCGAGCCGGAGAAAATTGATCCACAACAGAACACGCCGACGCTGAAACCGACCGATGAACTGGGTCACGCGCTCCGCTTGTTCGACACAGGCGGGCACTTGCGCCTGCCAGTGGTGGATGAACGCGATGGCACACGCATCATCGCTTGGGCAACGCAAATGAAGGCGCTGCAATATTTCAACAAGGCGCTTATCGCCGCAAGCGTCGAAGAGCACCGATAGGACTAGTCGGCGATGATATCGCGCCACTTGTTCAAGCGGTCCAGCTGGCAAGTTGCATTACAGAGCTGCAGGGCGGGCGTTGTGCCCTGCCGACCGCCGATTTGCATAGCATCGGAAGTCGAGCCGGTAATAACCGGGTCCACCGTTTGCAGCGGTTGAACATCTGCCACAACGACATCGGCATCCATAGCATCACCCACAGGCGCTTGGGCAAAAGCGAGCGGCGTCATTAAGAAAAAAGCGCCCAATGTGATCAGTTTCTGTTTCATGACTAAAAGCTAGCCTAAACTTGTTACGCGCCGGTTAACTTATGCGTAACCATGTGGTTGTGGCGCGGTTGTATCAGACGTCAGGCAAAAGCATGCGGCGGGGCTGCTTGGCGCACCGTCCCACGCTGGATTTATGGGGCCGAATCACTACATGTGATTTCCATGAGCAATCCGTTTGACGATATTCCGTTTGGCGACGAACCTGCACCAGCATCCATGCAAGCACATAAGCCTGCGGGTGGGTCCGGCATCGCGGCGCGCGCCATGGCAGCGCGCAGTGCGCCGGTCTATCTCGACGGATTGAACCCGGAACAACGCCGCGCCGTGGAAACCACCGAAGGCCCGGTGTTGGTCTTGGCGGGTGCCGGCACCGGCAAAACGCGGGTGCTGACGACACGCATCGCCCATATTCTGGGCCAAGGACTTGCTTGGCCAAGCCAGATTTTGGCCGTGACATTTACCAACAAGGCCGCGCGCGAGATGAAAGAACGCATCGGCATGCTGGTCGGCGAGGCGGTGGAAGGCATGCCGTGGTTGGGCACGTTCCACTCCATCGGCGTCAAGATGTTGCGCAAACACGCTGAACTCGCAGGTCTTCAATCCAACTTCACCATTCTCGACACAGACGACCAGATTCGCCTGCTGAAACAGCTCATCCAAGCCGAGGGGCTGGACGACAAGCGTTGGCCCGCCCGGCAATTCGCGATGATGATCGACGGCTGGAAAAACAAAGGGCTTGCGCCTGCTGACATCCCCGAGGGGGACGCGCGCGCATTTGCCAATGGCAAAGGCCGCGAACTCTACGCCGCCTATCAGGACAGGCTGAAAACACTGAATGCCTGCGATTTCGGCGACCTGTTGTGCCACCCCATCCGCATATTGCGCACCCATGCGGACGTGCTGGCGGAATACCACAAGCGCTTCAAATATATCCTCGTCGATGAGTATCAGGACACCAACACAGCCCAATATATGTGGCTGCGCCTGCTGGCCCAGCCGCGCGATGGTGCGCCGTCTAATATTTGCTGCGTCGGCGATGATGACCAGTCCATCTATGGCTGGCGCGGCGCAGAAGTCGACAATATTCTGCGTTTTGAAAAAGACTTCCCCGGCGCGGCTGTCATCAAGCTGGAGCGCAATTATCGTTCCACCGCGCACATTCTTGGCGCAGCCGCCCATTTGATCAGCCACAATGAAGACCGGTTGGGCAAAACCTTGTTCACCGATGATCCAGAGCCGGACGATCCCAAAGTGCAGGTGCATGCCGCATGGGACTCAGAAGAAGAAGCCCGCGCCATCGGCGAACATATTGAGCGCTACCACAGCGCCAAAATGAAGCTCAACGATATGGCGATTTTGGTGCGTGCGTCATTCCAGATGCGCGAATTTGAAGACCGGTTCGTGTCACTAGGCATCAACTACCGGGTGATCGGCGGCCCGCGCTTTTATGAGCGCATGGAAGTGCGCGATGCGATGGCCTATTTCCGCGTTGTCTGCCAGCCCGCCGATGATCTCGCCTTCGAGCGCATCGTCAACACGCCCAAGCGCGGCCTTGGCGAAGCATCGGTGCGCATGGTGCATGACTATGCCCGGCGCAAAGGCATCTCCATGCTTATGGCCGCTGAAGAGCTGGTCGGTGGCGATGACATGAAGCCAAAGCCCCGCGCGGCGCTGCGCACCGTGGTTGAAAATTTCCGCCGCTGGCAGCAAGCGCTCGACAAGACACCGCATGGCGAACTGGCCGAAGCGATCCTCGATGAAAGCGGCTACACCGCCATGTGGCAGGCCGACCGCTCCGCCGACGCGCCGACACGGCTGGAAAACCTCAAAGAACTCGTGCGCTCCATGGAAGAGTTTGAAAGCATGCGCTCCTTCCTCGAGCATGTCTCGCTGGTGATGGATACGGAACAGAACGCCGATATGGATGCGGTGTCGATCATGACCATGCATGCCGCCAAGGGCCTGGAATTCGAAACCGTGTTCCTGCCGGGCTTTGAAGAAGGCCTTTTTCCGCACCAGCGCTCACTGGATGAAGGCGGGCGCAGCGGCCTGGAAGAAGAGCGTCGCCTCGCCTATGTGGGCCTGACGCGCGCCAAGGTAAACTGCCACATCTGGTTTGTGTCCAACCGCCGCATTCACGGGCTGTGGCAATCAACCATCCCGTCGCGCTTCCTCGATGAATTGCCCAACGCCCATGTGGATGTGGCAGAGCCGCCGCAAGCCTATGGCGGTGGTGGCGGCTACGGCCAATCGCGCTTTGACCGCGCTGACCCGTTCAACAATAGCTATTCGACGCCCGGCTGGGCACGCGCACAAGCCAACAAGTCCGACGCGACAAAATCCAACTGGGGCTCGCGCTCCGGCATGGGCGTTGAAAAAATCGGCTATGGCGAAACAGATTCATCGCTCGGCGCTGGTCGCGGCTCGGTCAAGGGCCGCACCATTGACGGCGAACTGGTCGCAAAAAGCGTGTCAGACACCCCGTCAGACTATGCCGTGGGCGACCGCGTGTTCCACCTCAAATTCGGCAACGGAAACATCGCCTCAATCGAAGGCAACAAGCTAACGATTGACTTCGACAAAGCAGGCCAGAAAAAAGTGCTTGACGGGTTTGTCGAGCGGGTGTGACCGCCTTATGCGCTAGTCTTCAAGCTTTGCAATCATTCGCAAGACGGCATCGTGCAACGCACTAAGTTCTCCGTTCTCCCAGACATTCCACAATATTTCGAAATCAACGCGATGATAGGCATGGCGCAAATGGTTTCCAATATCGGCAATGTTACGCCATGGAATTGAAGGCTCAGTGCTTCGCATCTCATCATCGATGTATCGGGAAGCTTCACTCAAAATCTCAAGGAAACGTTCAAACGCCGCACGCTTGACAGGATCACCCTGTAACGTAGCAAAATCAGTGTCCGAAAGCAGATCATCAATCCGCGAGATTGCAAGTGCAATATCCTGAAGTCTGAATATTGTTCTGCTATCCGTCAAAATACCGAAATCCCATCCCTCTCGATTTCAGCGACAAACCGGTCGTCCAAGGATCGCTTCATAAATGCATTTGCTGGAACGCCAACACTGTCGGTTATAAAGCGCTCAATTTCCACCAGGTCCAAAATCGAAAACTTCGTGCGCTGATCAACTTCCAGCGCGACATCCAAATCACTGTTGGGTGCCGCGTCGCCGCGCGCTTGTGACCCGAAAAACACCAATGAAACGACGCCGCGTTGCTTCAAGGGTGGTGTCAAATGGCGGAGCGCAGCAAGGATCTCATCTTTTTTCATGACGCTAAGATAGCGACCCCACCGCCCGCTTGTAAATATGCCATGTCGTGTGACCGAGCACCGGCAGGACAATCAGCAAGCCGAGAAACGCCGGAACCATGGCGGCAATCAGCGCCAGCGTGACGATGATACCCCAACCCAGCATGACCATGGGTGATGCGAACACCACCTTCACCGATGTGATCATCGCGGTGACAAAGTCTACATTGCGGTCCAGCAGCATGGGGATAGAGCACACGGTGACCGAGAACAACACCAGCGACAACACTGCGCCGACCACATGGCCAACCATCAAAAAGGCAATGCCTTCGCCGGTTGATGTGACGATTTCAACAAAGCGGTCGAGGCTTGTAAATGACAACCGCCCCAGAAACAGCGCCACCAACAGCCGCACCTGATACATCCACATCCAGAAGATGAACAACACGACGAATGCCATCCATGACATTTCGCGGCCGCTTTGAAACCGCATGACGGACAGGATTTGGTTCCAGGCGAGCGGCTCGCCCGATTGCAGCCGGCGTGACACTTCATACAGGCCCACAGCGGCAAACGGCCCGATCAACGGGAAACCGATGGCAACCGGATAAATCATCCAGCTCATGTCCCAGACAAACAGCGATTGCACAATCAGCAGACCGCCAAGCATGTAAATGCCACCAAAAAACAGGCCAAAGCCCGGTGCCTTGCGGAAGTCCTGCCAGCCTTGCGCCAGGCATTGCTTGATGTCTTCGACTGACAGCGCCACAACAGGCGGCATCGTCGTCTGGCTCGGTTTGGTCATTTCAGTCATAGCGTCCTCCCACCGTCATCCTACTGATCACCCATCCAAGCGGCTTGATCGGGATCAATCAATGCGCAATTGGCAGCTCATGATTATGACTATGCCCAAGCTGCGCAAGCGCGCTTTTGTGATTGGCAAGGCTCCGCCAATGCCCCTATAACGGCCTTATGCAAGCCAACAACGACATGACAGCCCAACCTGCCAAAGCTGCCCAATGGGTGGCAGTGCTCTTGGTTCTTGTTGTCGCCCTGCTCGGTGTCATGGCCTGGCTGAACGGCGGCGACAATCTGTTTGTAACCTTGGTCCAGCAGGGGCTGGCCTGGTGTTTTTAGTGCGCCAAAATGCCATGCTACCACAGCCCTGATTACGAGCTAAACCCGCCCCACAGTTTCTGAGGACTATTATGCGCTACGTCATCGCCGGCTTGGTTTTCATACTTGCCGCTCTTTCGGTCACAATCGGTTACATGGTTTTCGACCGGACACAAATTGCCACTACCGGTTCAAACGGCAATGTCGCGGTGGGCGAAGCGTTTGGTGTGGACTTCAGCCTTGTTGATCACAATGGCGAACCCATCTCCCAAGAGGCCTTCCGCGGCAAACCGAGTGCCATCTTTTTCGGCTTCACCCACTGCCCGGAGATTTGCCCGACCACGCTGTATGAAATTGATCGCTGGCTGGAAGCACTCGGTGAGGACGGCGACAAGATAAACGCCTATTTCGTCACCATTGACCCGGAACGTGACACGCCGGAAGTCTTGGGCGATTACATCACATCGGTGACACAAAACGTTATCGGCATCACCGGCGACCCGGAAGCTGTGCGCGAAATGGCGCGTGGCTATGCGGTCTTCTTCAAGCGCATTGAACTGGAAGATAACGACTACACCATGGACCATACCGCGAGCATTTTCCTGCTCGATTCAGCCGGCCGCTTCCGCAAAACCATTGCCTATGGCGAGGTCAGTGACACAGCGCTCGCCAAGCTGCGTGACCTTGCAGGCACCTGAACGGACCACGTCAAAGGCTTGTTATTGAACCGCGCTACTGCATATAGAGAGCTGAATCACTTATGAGGCTTTTTTATGCACGATGTCGCGCTCAAACTTGCTGCCATTGGCGGTGCAGGCATTGCGGCGCAGTGGCTGGCTTGGCGTTTTAAGCTACCGGCCATTGTTCTTCTTCTCGCTGCGGGCTTCATCATCGGCCCGGTCACAGGGTTTATTGATCCGGTGCGCGACTTCGGCGAAGTCTACAAGCCAATCGTCGGCCTCGCCGTTGCGATCATCCTATTTGAGGGTGGCTTAACCCTCAATTTCAAGGAAATATCGGAAACATCCAAAGCGGTGCGACGGGTTATCATGGTCGGCGGCCCGCTTGTATGGGCCGGTGGTGCCCTTGCCGCCCACTATATCGGCGGCCTCGCCTGGCCGGTTGCCATCACGCTTGGCGCGGTGTTTGTCATCACCGGGCCGACGGTCATCATGCCACTATTGCGGACTGCCAAGCTGAAATCGCGTCCCGCATCCGTGCTGCGCTGGGAGGCCATCGTCAATGATGCCATCGGCGCGCTGCTCGCCGTGCTCGCGTTCGAGATCTATCTGGTATTTGCGGGCAACCACGCCTTTGAAAACCTCGCTCTTTCATTGTCATCGGCGATCTTTTTTGCGGGTATTGCGGGTTATGGCTTCGGCCGCTTGATGATCTGGGCTTTCGTGCGCGGCCACATTCCAGACTATCTCAAAGCGCCCGTCTTGTTTGCCGCTGTGCTGTGCTTGTTTGCCCTGTCAAACCTGTTGCTCAAAGAGTCCGGCCTGCTGACTGTGACCATTATGGGCATCACGCTCGCCAATTCGCGCATCGCGTCGCTCACAGAAATGCGCCGTTTCAAAGAGACAGTTACCGTTTTGCTGGTCTCGGGTCTGTTCATTTTGTTGACCGCAGCGCTCGACTGGCCGACCATCCAAAGCCTTGATTGGCGCGCGGCGGCGTTCGTCTTTACGCTGCTGTTTATCGTGCGCCCCATCGCGATCGGCTTGGCCACAATCGGCACCGAACTGGACTGGAAAGAACGGCTGCTGATCGGGTGGATTGCACCACGCGGCATTGTCGCGGTGGTAATCACCGGCCTGTTTGGCGCAGCATTGGTCGACATGGGCATCGAAGACGGCAGCAAGATGATCGCCTTTACCTTCGCGGTCGTTGTGGGCTCCATCCTGCTCCACGGTTTTTCGCTTATACCGATGGCCGCCTGGTTGGGCCTGCGCTCCAACGACAAGCCCGGCGTGCTGATCGTTGGCGGATCGCGCTGGGCGACCGGCTTCGCAAAGCGCCTCAAAGCGATGAACGTGCCCGTGACAATTTCAGACGCCAACTGGAACCACATCAACGAAGCACGCTTGGCTGACGTGCCCACCCATTACGGCGAGATCCTCAGCGAGCATGCACATCATCATATGGACCTAAACAAGTTCGGCTATCTCATCGCCGCAACCGACAATGACTCTTACAATGCGTTGGTCTGTACCGACTTCGGTCCGGAAATAGGGCGCAGCAATGTTTATGCTTTGGGCGACAATTCAGAGAAGCACGCCCGCCAAACCCTCCGGTTCACGCTGGGCGGTATCCAGCTGTTCAAACCGCCCATTGAGTTCCGCACGTTGCAAGCCAAAATGCGCAGCGATTGGCAATTTCAAGCAACGCGCCTGACAGATGAATACACCTATAAAGACTACACGGACGATCGCCATGAAGAGGCACGCATGGTGTTGTGGCTCAAGCCCGACGGGCGTTTGGTGTTTGCCACTAATTGCCGTGATGACAGCCCCAAGGCCAATGATACGATCATGACCTTCTCGCCACCACGCCGCGAAAAACAGGCTGCCTCAGCCCATGAACCAAAGGTCGAGCCAAGCTTGCCTGATTGATAGACAAGCAGCTGAACGCCACTAAACCGCACGCCGACAGGAACTTGCTTTGACCGACACAGACCGCCAGACCCGCCTTTTGGTGCAGGCCGACAAAAAGCGCGCCGCCGCCATTTTTGATGAACTTGATACGATCTTTGAAGACGATGGCTACCCACTTGTTTCCATTGAAATCGACGAGGCTGCAGCGATTTTCGAAGTCTCGCTCTATGTACCCCTTGACGATGCCGCCATCGCTGATGCTGAAGCGCGGGCCAACGCAGCAATCGCGGCAATCGTGCCGGGCGCAAGCTTGTCGCGTGAAGATGTGCCCGACATCGATTGGGTGGTCAAAACGTTGGAAGGCTTGCCGCCGGTCTATGCCGAGCGCTTTCTGGTGCATGGCAGCCATGACCGGGATGCGGTGCGAGCGCACCATCTGGCGATTGAAATTGAGGCCGGGCGCGCCTTTGGCACCGGCCATCACGGCACAACAGCCGGCTGTCTGGAGATGCTGGCAAAGCTCGCCAACCGGCGTAAACCGCAGCGTATCCTGGACCTTGGCACTGGCAGTGCTGTGCTGGCCATTGCGGCAGCCAAACGATGTCGCACGCGTGTTTTGGCAACCGATATCGACCCCGTGGCGATGGAGGTCGCAACACGCAATGTGCGCCTCAATAGCTCTCAGGCCTACATCCGCTGTGAAACCGCGACCGGCTTCAACCATCGCTGCTTTGCCGAGGAAGGCCCGTTTGACATGATTATCGCCAATATTCTGCCTGCACCGTTGATGCGGATGGCGCCCGATATCGAACGTTTTTTGATGCCCGGCGGGCAAGTCATTCTGTCAGGCATTCTGACAACGCAACGCCGTCGCGTGCTGTCCGCTTTCGCGCTGCAAGGGCTGTATCACCGCGCGACGCTGGTGCGCGGCGAATGGGTGACGCTACATTTGGACCGTGGGCCCGCATCGCAAAAATGGGCATAAAAAAAGCGGCCCGGAAGGGCCGCTTTATTGTATCAATCCAAAATCGGATTAAAGTGGGTAGTAGCTTGAGCCACGCTTTTGCAGATCAGCGCGGTTGTAGCCGTGAGCCTTCAAGGTCTCATCGTCCAACATCAGCAAAGCGCCATTGACATAGGCATGCGCCTGGCGTGTGCGTGCGTTGATCATCGCGTCCAGTGTGCTGTGCAGAAAAGACTTCTTAGACATGTCGATCTCCATTGATCATCATTCAATTGTTGAGACCAATATGCCCTATGCTGCACTGCAGCACCACGCCCAAAGTCGTATACGAGCCATGCAATAATGCATGACGAAATGTGCGCTCACGTAAACTGCTTTAATTGAATAGTAACTGTTGACAGTTTTTGCCGCGTCCGTACCGTCGCGTGCACGAGGAAAACCCATGTTTCAAAGTTTCGCAACCAAATCTGACCCGTCAAACGGCGCTGCGCGTGTGGCTGCCTTGCGCGCCCATATGTCGGCGCACAGCATCGATGTCGTCATCGTGCCCCATGCCGATGAATACCAAAACGAATATCTGCCCCAACGCGCCGAACGCTTGGCGTGGCTGACCGGCTTCACCGGCTCAGCCGGTGTGGCCATTATCATGCAGGCACGTGCCCTGGTGATGACCGATGGCCGCTACACATTGCAGGTCGCCCAGCAAACGGATAGCGAGGTTTTTGAAACCGATGATCTCATCGCGGTTGGCTTGCATGGATGGCTGAAAAAACATGCGGTCGCTAAAACAATCGGCATAGACCCGTGGCTGCACACCGTTGCTCAAACACGGCACTTGCGCCGCTTGTGTGAGGAGATTGGCGCGACGCTTGTGGAATTGGATGAAAACCCGGTCGACGCCATTTGGCACAACCAACCCGCGCCGCCATCGGCGCCGGTTGTCATTCAACCCATCGACTACGCGGGGGTAACGGCCAAACGCAAAATCGCCGATGTCGTCAAAGGTCTGCGTGCCGCCAAGGCCGACGCCCATATCGTCACCGATACAGCATCGATCGCCTGGCTGTTCAACATTCGCGGCAATGATGTCGGCCACACGCCGCTGACGCTTGCCCGCTCCATTGTTCCTGCGCGCGGCAATCCACAGCTGTTCATTGACAGCGCCAAACTAGGCATCGAGACCAGCGCTTACCTGACCCAGATATGCGATATCTGGCCCGAGCATGAATTGGCCGAAGCACTTGCAGCACTTGGTGCGCACGCAGCCAAGGTGCATCTGGATGGCAGCCAGGCAGCACACGCCATTGCCAGCCAGCTTGAAGCCGCCGGTGCCACCATCATCGATGCTGAAGACCCCGCCCGCCTACCCCGCGCGATGAAAAACCGTGCCGAAATCGCGGGCACCCGCGCCGCCCATCTGCGCGATGGAGTCGCAATGGTGCATTTCCTCGCTTGGCTGGATGCCAACCGCCAAACGCCCGGCCTCGATGAGATCACCATCGCGCGCGAACTTGAAGAAGCCCGCCGCGCAACAGGTGACCGGTTGGGAATGCCACTGAAAGACATTTCTTTTGACACCATTTCCGGCACCGGTCCGCATGGTGCCATCGTCCACTACCGGGTGGATGAAAACTCAAACAGGGCGGTTGCCAAGGATGATCTGATCCTGATCGACAGCGGCGGCCAATATGTTGATGGCACCACTGATATTACCCGCGTCGTCGCAGCCGGTGAACCGACCGACGAGCAGCGCCATCGCTTCACCCTGGTTCTCAAGGGTATGATCGCCATATCGCAGGCGCATTTTCCGCCCGGCACACGCGGCATGGATCTCGACGTGCTGGCCCGCAATGCGCTGTGGCAGGCAGGCCTGGACTATGCCCATGGCACCGGTCACGGCGTCGGCTCTTATCTCGGGGTGCATGAAGGGCCGCAAAACATCTCCAAACGCGGCACCGCAACCCTGCACACCGGCATGATCATCTCCAACGAACCAGGCTACTATAAAACCGGCGAATACGGCATCCGCATTGAGAACTTGGTCCTCGTCAAGCCGGAGCGCGTGCCCAAAGGCGGCGACAAAGCGATGCACAGCTTTGAAACGCTGACTTGGTGCCCCATTGACCGGCGGTTGATCGACAAGAAGCACCTGACACCGCAGGAGCGTCGCTGGGTGAACCAGTACCACCGCGACGTTGAACGTAAGCTCGCGCCGATGATTGAAGATGAAGCGGTTTTGGGGTGGCTCCGCCAAGCCACAGCGCGGCTTTAAACCAGCGCGCGCAGCGCAACCAGTGTCAACCAACCAACACCGATCATACCCAGCGGCGGCAGGTAGAAAGCGGCCAGCCCTGCCACAAGCAGCGATGCAAATTCTGCCACGCCCGAAAACACGCCATAGGGTACGACAATGGTTGTCAGTACCGCAGCAGGCACGGCGTTCAACGCGGCTTCAATACGCGGCGGAATCGTTTTGAACCGTGACAGCACAACATGGCCCAGACTGCGGGTCGCATAGGTCGCAACAGCCGCTAAAATGATGATGGTAACCGTGCTCGTCTCGCCCATCGCTTAAGCCTCCGCCGGTTGCAGCGGCATCGCGGCGGCAACGACCACCCCGACAAGCGAACCAATCGACACGTGCCAGGGTGAACCGACAAAATGAAATGCCAAGGCGGATGCAACACCGCTGGCCACCACCACCGGCACAAAAAGCGCCCGCTTGCGAAAGCCCATCACAAGGCCGAGAAAATAGATCGGCAGCAGGAAATCGATGCCAAAGCGCTCGGGATCAGGCAGCAAACGCCCAAACAAGGCGCCCACCCATGTGGCACCAAGCCAAGCCACCCACCATGTGATGCCGCCGCCCATAAACCAGTGATAGGTAATGGCGCGTTTGGCCTCAGCTTGGCGTTCTGTCTCGGCAAAATGCGGGTCCACCAGAAAGAAAAACGCCGTATAACGCTGCACCGGCGTAAACGCGCCAAGCCGTTTTCCCGCCACCGCTGAATACAATATATGCCGGAAATTGACCGCAAAAATCGAGAACACGATCAACCACGGCGCAACATTGGCACCAAACAGGTCGATTCCCACCATCTGGCTTGCGCCGGCAAACACAATGGCACTCATCAGGCATGCTTCAAAAACGCTCATGCCGTTTTCCACCGCCAGCGCGCCAAACAGCGCACCGAAGGGTGCGGCAGACACGATCGACGGTGCGGCGGTGCGTGCGCCTGCCAAAAACTGTTTGTACTCTGGTTTCATCGCTTCGCCATAGGCAAGTTGCAGACTGCTGTCACCCTGAAAGTAAGGGGTGGCAATAACCGCTTCTCGGTCCATATTGGCAACAGACTGCTTCGAGAGACAATCAATGAATAATATCAATATGCCCAATTTGCGCGACGATGCCGACGTCTATTATCTGCTGCGTGAATTTGACAACGCTTATCGCTACGCGTCGCACGGTGGCTCAACACAGATCAGAACACATATGCGCCGCGTGCGCGACCGCATCAGCCGCGTCATCAAGGAGAACAGTCAGGTCCAATACACAGTACCCACCCGCGTGCCCGTTAACGCGCATCTGGCGCGCGCCATTGACCGCGGTGAACTGGACGCCAATGAAAGCTTCGCCCGCGCCCTTCACAAGGTGGCCGACCGCATGGCGTGGCAATTGGGCTATGACCGCATTTCAGCAAGCCTCGCCAAAAAATATGGCTATGCCGATCTGCTCGGCCCGGCTGGTTTGATCCGTGCCGAGGATATCGCGCTAGGTTTTGTGCTGTTTGCGCCCGACTGTGTGTACCCGTCCCACAAGCATGACGGCATCACCGAAAGCTATATTGTTTTGTCAGGCGCTTGCTCACAAAACGACATCGGCGTGTTTCGCGCACCATCGATGATTTTCAACGCCGCAGGCACCACCCACACCATCCGCACCCCATCAACCGAGCCGGTATTGCTGGCCTATGCCTGGACCGCCGAACCGGACGATTTGGCCGCCCACAAGATGAAATTCACCCGACGCACCAAGAAAGCATCCTAGCCGCCGACACGCTCAAACCATGTGTCTTCATCGATGATCTCGATGCCAAGTTCCTGCGCTTTTTTCAGCTTGGAACCCGCACCCGGCCCGGCCACCAGCAAATCCGTTTTCGCCGACACCGACCCAGCCGCTTTCGCGCCAAGCCGTAACGCCATATCTTTGGCCTCATCCCGGCTCATGCGCTCCAGCGAGCCCGTGAACACGATGGTTTTGCCGGCAAATTCGCTGTCAGTACGCGGTTTTTCGGCGTCAACAATTGTCAATTGGGACACCAGCGCATCCACCATCGCGACGGTATGGTCTTCGTTGAAATAGCGCCCGATGGC
>JBAUIL010000048.1:0-8132 GCA_049682915.1 Ahrensia sp.
TCTGATATTGCCAATGTGGGGGTTGAAGGCGTTGCGATCAAGCGGCTGTATCATCAAGCTTTGTTGAGATCACACCTATTGCGGCATCCATTCTTTGGGGTTCGACCTCAAAGACATGCGGGCCGGACGTATAGATCAGATAAGCGCTGATCGCGCAATCGGGATAGAGCGGTTGCAGCAGGGCGCGGTAGAGCGCCATTTGGGTGATGTAGACCGCATTGATGTGCGCCGCGCTGCTTGGTGGACGTAAATTGGTTTTGAAATCCAGAATGCGCACCTCGCCCGGCGCGGTCACCAAGCGGTCGATAATGCCGGAGACGGCACGCATTTCACCGCGCACGTCGACGGTGCCCATGATGGAGACTTCAGCGCGCACCATCGCATCGCGCCCATCTGCCATAATCACATCGTTCAAAACTGCCATCACATCGGCGATCATGGCGTGGACCTGCGCGTTTTCCCAGCGCGGTTCGAATTGCACCAGAAAGCGTTCCGCCGTGGTGGCGCGCTTGTCTGGGTCGACCCCGGGCAGAACCTGCAGCAAACGGTGCATGGCAATGCCCCGCTTGGCAGCCTGCGCACCGGCGTCATCGGTGACGCCTTTGCCTTCGTTCAACCGCTCCAGCAGCGAGATTGACGGCGACGGTGGCCCGGCAACCGCAACACCTTGCGTGTCCATGAAGGCGGTTTCCACACTCAAGCCGGATGCGCCACTGGGCGCCAGCGGGCGCGGTGCGGGTGGCTCCGCCGGTACGGGCTCGACAAACCAGTCAGGCAAGGGAGTTTTTTGGCTATCGGGGAGCAATTCAGGCGTTTGAGCAGCACTTGCCGCATCAGGTGAGATTTGAAAGCGCCACGCCGGAAAATCATAGGTTTCAATTGGGCGGGCATCACCGGTTTCCACCAGCATATGTTTGACCATGCCGAGCCAGGTTTTTTTGTCCGGTTCTGCCGGTTCTTTGTCGGTGCGGGAGCCGCGATAGCCCGCCACAATCAATCGGTCCTCGGCGCGGGTCATGCCAACATACAGCAAGCGGCGATATTCCTGTCTGGCTGCGGCGACTGCCTTTTCCACCTCTTGGGCAAATAGAAGGGGGCGCACACTCTTATTGGCGCTGAACAGTAAATCGGCACGCGCTGTTTTTGCAGCATCCGGGGCTGCCGCGGCTTTGATATATCTTGTTCTGGACGGGCCAGGCCCTTCCGGCGCACTGCCGGGATCGACCAGAAAAACAATCGGCGCTTCCAAACCCTTGGCACCATGAACGGTCATGATCCGCACCTGCCCGCTGGTCTGGTCAAGCTCGCGCTTGATTTCGATCTCATCGGTTTCCAGCAGGTTGAGAAAAACCTGCAGCGCGGTGACGCCGTTTTTCTGCGCTGCCATGGCCATGTTGAGAAACTCGTCGAGCACATCGGGCGTCTCGGCGCCGAGCCTGCCGATAAGCAGCGCCCGCGCTTGGTCAAGCGTCAGCACCTGGGCATAAAAATCAAACACCGACTGGGTTTTCGCGCGTTTGATCCAATCATGCAAAATGTTGGCGATAGGGGCGAGAGCCGCATTATCATCGGCGCGCTCCACCAGACGCGCAAACAGGCGCTGCTTCTCACGGCCATAGGCAAGATCGAGCAATTGGTCGTCATCCCAGCCAAAGATCGGGCTTTTGAGCAATTCCGCCAAGGACAAATCATCACCGGGATCAAGAACGAAGCGTCCCAGAGCCATCAGATCAAGCACAGCAGGGTGCTGGGTCATCGACAGGCGGTCAGCGCCCGCCACGGGCACTTCAAGCGCCTTCAACGCCATCGACAGGGCGCGCACGAACCGCCCCCGCTTGCGCACCAACACCATCACATCGCCGGGTTCGATCGGCTTGCCAGTACCGGCAATCACGTCCCCACGATCCCACCAATGCTTGATCGTGGCCGCGATACGATCCGCTACGATCTGCTCGCCATCAATACCGGGCTGCGCCGGTGTGATCCAATCTTCAGGCGGCTCTTCAGTCTTTGATTGAACCGAATCCCATATCTCGACGCTGCCGGGCTGATTTGCCAGCAAAGAGTTATGCTGCAATGCCTCTGTG
The DNA here is from genome assembly GCA_049682915.1 of Ahrensia sp. GTDB lineage: Bacteria > Pseudomonadota > Alphaproteobacteria > Rhizobiales > Rhizobiaceae > JBCDLI01. Next base: position 2,088 of record JBAUIL010000048.1, read on the forward strand.
TCCAGTTCCAAGCCATCACTGTAGACCGGGTGGGCAAACACACGGTCAACTGCCGCCAGCACATCGGCGGTGGAGCGGAACGAGCGGTTGAGTTTCTCGTCGGCAAAGGTGCCCCGCGCATCGCGCACCCGCTGGCTGTAGGCTTGCTTATGCTGGGTGAATTGTCGCGGGTCAGCGCCCTGAAACGAGTAGATCGACTGCTTCGGGTCGCCGACCACAAACACCGTCCGGTCTTTTTCATTGGCGCTTTCGCCCGCAAAAAAGTCGTCGGTGACGTGCTCGATCAGCTCCCATTGGGCGGGGCTGGTGTCCTGGGCTTCGTCCACCAATACGTGATCAATGCCGGCATCCAGCTTATAGCGCACCCACACCGCCACTTCAGGCCGCTGCAGCATGGCGACCGTCCGATTGATCAAATCATCAAAGTCCAACAGTCCCTGCGCTTTTTTGAGTGCCTCATAGCGGTTGAAAACAACCGTGACGACGCCGATCAGATCAACCGCCAAATCGATGGCGTTGAGGAGTTTGTAGCGGTCGTTGACGGCTTCAGAGTGCTCTTGGCTTGCAAAGAAACGATCCAACATCCCTTCATTTGCTTTCAATACATCAGCCGCGATGCAATATTTTTTGTCTTTGAAACCACCCTTATCGTTGAAAAAGTTTGATATGGCTGTTTCTAAAACAGTCACATTGCGAGGCTCGGTGAAAGCGGCGATTAATCCAGCAGAAAACTTGAATGCAGGACTAATCGTCTTGTTGTTTTTTTCTATCTGGTTTTGATGGGCTTTCCGCGCGTCCTCCGCAGTCAGCGCCAAGCCTGCCAACCAATCACGCAATAAATCCTCACCAGTCACTGTCGGTGAAAAGCCATAGGCGGCGCGCCAGATGGTTCGTTTCGCCGTCGTGTCTTTGCCGTCCATATAGTCGAGGAACGTCGCGCGATCATTGATCGCGGCGGTGAGAGTGTCGTCGAAGGTCTTTTCGCCCAGCGTTTCCAGCAGGCGGGCGAGGCTGGGCTTGACGCTATCGGGCGCTGACGTGAGCAGATGATTGCGCGCTTGCGCCAACAAAAGCGCGCGGGCGCGGTCATCCAACATTTCAAAATGGCCCGCAATATTGGCCTCCAGCGGGAAGCGGTGCAAAATCGATTCGCAAAATGCATGGATCGTCTGGATCTTCAGGCCACCCGGCGTTTCAAGCGCTTTGGCAAACAGGGTACGCGCCAGCGTCACGTCATCGGGGCTGACGCGTCCGGTTTCGGCCTCATTGCGCAGATTGGCGATCTCGCGCCGTAACGCCTCCTCGTCCAGCAGCACCCAGGACGCCAGCCGTTCAAACACGCGGTTCTTCATCTCCGCGGCAGCGGTTTTGGTGTAGGTCAAACATAAAATGCTGCCGGGATCATGCCCTGCCATCAAGAGCCGGATGACGCGTGTGGCCAGCACATAGGTTTTGCCAGATCCCGCATTGGCGGACACCCAGGCTGACACAGTGGGGTCAGCGGCACGGCGCTGTGTTTCAATGGTCTCCTGATCAGGCCGGGCGCGTTGGATTTTAGCCATCGAAACCTCCAGCGCCATCGTCAGCATCGCTATCACCGGCTGACCATTCCAACACCCGCGCCAGATGATCATAATCACCGGCATAGTTGGATTTTTTGGGGCGGGCTTGCGACAGGTAGGGATGATCCTCATCGTTGAAACGGTCCAGCAGGGTAACAAGATTTGCCCAGGCTTTACCGGCCAAGTCAGCGTCTTGGCTGAGCGCAATGTCGGGCTTTGCTTCCACTTCACCGCGCGAACCGAGCTTCAGATAGGTCAAGCGATGGGTATCGCGTGGGCCTACTTCGGTGAATGCGCCGCGCTGTGCCAAAGCAGCTTCCAGGGTTAATTGCGCTTCTTGCAATTTTTCAACCGCTTTGGTGGCGGGCGTGGTGCCTGTCTTATAGTCGATGATATCGAGCAACCCGTCGATGCGCAGGTCGATCCGGTCTGCGCGCCCTGTGAGTGAAACACCCGTATCGTCAACCGGCGTTGGACGGACAGACAGCTCAGCATGACGCTCCACAACAGTTTTGCCGCGTTCGCGCTCCCACGCAATCAGTGGCTCAATCAATGCTTCAAAGCGCGGCCACCAGAAGGCGAAAATTTCCGGCGGCAGGCCTTCATCTTTAAAGCAGCGCTCACCGACCGCCCGCAGCTTGTCAGCGGCGTCTGCAGCGGCAAAATCAATGCCTTCGGTCAGGGCCATTTCAAGAATGGCATGGAACAGCTGGCCGCGGTCCGATGCATCAGGATCGCGGATCATCGGGTCGACCGGTGTCAGTTTCAAAATCTTTTTTGCAAAAATCGCGTAAGGGTCGTTTTTCAGCGTCTCGACTTGTGTAACCGAGAGAGACCGCGGCCGCATGCTGAGCGGCGGCTTTGGCGCAGGACGTGGGGCCGGCTTTTGCCATTTTGCCTCATTGGCTTGCGCGCCCAAACTCAACAGGCGCTGACCGCGCGCCTTCATCAATTCAGTGGCTTGCTTTCCGGCCAGCGTTGTCAGGCGTTGCCACCAGCGCGAGGCAACGGTTGGTGCGCCGTCACTGCGCAGAGTGCGCGCCAACACAAGATCACCTTGGCCCATCGCCATTTGAAAATCATGCGCCGACAAACCAATGCGCCGCTCCGGCGGCTCCATGCCCATGGCATTTTTCTGCAGCCGTGTCAGAAACGCGTCATTATTGACGGTTTGCGGCCAGGTGCCCTCGTTCAAGCCGCCCAGGATAAGCTGGTCAACCTGTTGCAGCCTCGCTTCCAGCGTGCCCCAAATAAACACGCGCGGATGGCCGCTCACCGATGGTTTTATACTGGCGGACGCTGATATTGCATCCATAATGCGGGGCCATTGATCGGGCTCGAAACGCAAATCGTCACTGGTTTCAATCAGCCGCGTGAGCATGGTTTCAAGTGTTTCGCCCGCAGCGCCACCATAGAGCGCTTCATGGCGACCGTGCTCATCGGCGCACAGGGCTTCCAGCGTTTGAATGGTTGTGGCCACCGCTTCGGACGGCGATGCTTTTTTCTGAGCTCGCACCGCGACCAACGGTGCCAAAGCCGATTGCAGCACCGCCGCAAAGTTGCGCGCAGCGTCAATACTGTCCGCATCAAAGCGTTTCATCCATGCCGGTTCGCGCGTCTGGTCAAGTTGGCGTTGGGTTTGGCGTTCAAAGAACGCGACGATATCTGCCGGATCAAACCGGCCCCGACCGGACCTCAGTGCAATATGCTCAAAAGCTGTCACCACGTCTCTATATGCATTTTGCGTAAAGCCGACGCAGACCGCTTCATGTTTGAGCAGCGCCAGCACCATGGCCGGATCTCCCGGCTCAAACACGACGCGGAACAGCAATGCCAACAGCTGGCCTTGGGACGTGTTGGAAAAGGGTAGGCCACCGGAATCATCGGCTTCAATGCCGTAGCGTGCCAGTTCGATGGAGACGCGGCGCGCCAGATTACGGTCTGGTGTCACCAGCGCGGTGCGCTTGTCACAGTGATGGATGGTCTCGCGCATAGCGGCGGCAATCGCGGTGGCGAGCGCGCTATCATTGGCCGCCTCCAAAAGCGCCACACCGTCAAAAGCCTGATTGCCGAGCGCTTTGTGGCCAGTCTGCCAGCCACCCGTGAGCGCTGGTGGCAACAGCGCTTGCGACACCCATTGCGTGCGGGCACCATTGGCGCCGGTCCGGTTAAGCGTTTCCACCGATGCATTATCAATGCCGATTTGGCGCACCAGTTTGCGCATGCCAAATTGCGGATGACCGACGACAGAAGGCTCTTTTGAAAAGCTGTCGAACTGGCTTTTGAGGGCCGCGCCCATGTCAACTTCATAGCCGGGCAAAACCACCGCGCCATGGGGCAGGTTTGCAATGGCCGCGATTAAGCGGGCAGTGGCGGGAATGGAACCGGTGGACCCGGCTACAATGATCGGCTTGTTGGACGCAGTGTTCTTCAGCCGCCTGATCTCGGCTTCGATCATCCTGTTGCGGTGATCAGCCGGATCGATCCGGTTATTTTGCGCCAGGATAGCAGGCCATTCTGATTTCACAATTTCCAGAAATGCCAGCGTGATACCCCACCAGTCCGACTCGTTCTGGTCAGTTGCCGCGCGCAAGTCTTCAATTGTTTTACCCTCAGCGTGCATCTGATCAATCACAGCAGCCAGATCAGCGGCCAGCCAGAATGCGTCCGCAATCGTCACCGGTGTGGTAATGTCCTCATCTTCATACAGGCGACGCAGGTTGTCACCAACATGCTTGGTCCACGCGATGATCAGCTTGCCCAGCAACACCTGGCGTTGAATGGTGTCAATCGCCGGTGGAATGCTCAGGCTGGCATCCGCATCGTCGGAAAAGAAGTCGAGATCATCATCAAACTCGCCCAAGGGACGGATAGTCGGCAGCAGCACCGAACTGCGCCCGACCTCGTCCAGAAAGGCCGAACGCAACTCACGCGCCGCGCGGCGGGTGGGCACATAGATGGTTGCATCGGCGAGTACCAGCGGGTTGCCGTCGAACCGGAAACCGTCGATCAACTGACCCGCGCACAGGCTATGCGCGACCGTTTCCAAAAACGGCGTACCGGGCGGAATAGAGAAGACCCGGGGCAAATGGGTTTTCATCGGACCTGTCTGTTGCTGTCGATTCGGTTGGCCGATGATGACAGGCTCAGCCTAGTCCGGCGAGTTTTTTCTCGGCTTGGATCAAGCCGTCGGGCGTACCGACGGTAATCCAATGGCCGCCCTGCAAGAGATAGCCATACAAGCGTCCGGCGCCAATGGCCCGGTCAAAATAGACATTGAGCGAATGGCGCTGCGCGGCCGCATCGGCAAATATTGAAGGGTTGATGATCGCTGCGCCGGCATAGACATGGCCCTCATCGCCACCACGCGTCAGCGTCATGTCATGGTGGAGGGTGAAGTCGCGTCCGCCAGAATGGCCGGTCGTATCTTCCAACGGGGCCAGCAATAAAAGCATATCCATATGACCGGGATCGAAACGACCCATCATCGCAGGCAAAGCAGGCTCGGGACCATCAATCCAGAATGTATCGGCGTTGAGCAGCGCGAATGGTTGGTCGCCTAACAAAGGCAAGGCTTTGACCACGCCGCCACCGGTCTCCAGAATTGCGTCGCGCTCGTCGCTGATGTCACAACGCGGTGCGGCGCGGGCCGCGCAATGGTCGATAATCTGCGCGCCCAGATAATGCACATTAACCACGGCGCAGCTGATGCCTGCCGCCTGCACCGTGTCGAGCGCGCGGTCCAGCATGGTGCGCCCGCCAACCGGTACCAAGGGCTTTGGGATGGTTTCAGTGATCGGCCGCAAGCGCTTGCCGAACCCGGCTGCCAGCACCATCGCGCTATTAATTTCAGCCATGAACGAACACTCCCTGATCGTCCAGCCACTGCGCGAATTCTGTCAGAGCGTGATGGGTCAACGCGTTTTGCAGCGTTTTTTGAACGCGTGGCAGATGCGCGAGGTAAGCGGGCTTTCCATCGCGCTCGTCGAGGCGGACGAAAATGCCGAGGATTTTGGCGGCGCGCTGCGCGCTCAAGATCGCCGCATCACGGGCAAATATTTCCCGGTCAAAAGCAGCGTCCAACCCGGCGCGCTCATCGCAATAGGCGGCAATTATCTGTGCGCGCAAGGACGGCTCGATGTCCACACGCGCATCATCAGCCAATGAAATGACATCGTAGGCGGCAGGGCCGAGCAAGGCGTCCTGAAAATCGATCAGGCCTGTTTGTGCAACCGCGGTCTTGCCCTCACACCACATGATGTTGGGCGAATGAAAATCGCGCATGATCAAGGTCGGGTTTTGATGATCAAGCGCTGCATGCAGGCGGGCGATGATCTCCCGGTAGTGCTTGCGCGAAGGTTCATCGGGTTTGCGATCCGCCATGCGCGGCACATACCAGTCAAGCAGCAGGCTGGCCTCAATCTGAAACGCATCAAGGTCAAATGGCGGTACGGCATGATGGCGGCCCGGTGCCACTTCAATG
>JBAUIL010000049.1:0-2160 GCA_049682915.1 Ahrensia sp.
TGCTGCTGCCGCAATCGGGCACATCCGTCATCGTTTTTGCATGCGTCATGGGCTTGCTGTGGCTTTCCACCGTGCCGCCAACCAATGCGTTGGTGGCCATCATGTTCGGCACGCGCCACCTTGGCCTGTTGGGCGGCATTGTGTTTTTCACCCATCAGCTAGGCTCCTTCCTCGGTGTATGGCTGGGCGGGCTTTTGTTTGATATTTACGGCACGTTTGATCCGGTTTGGTGGATGGGCGTGGCGCTGGGCATATTCGCTGCCATTGTCCATTGGCCCATCAAGGAACGACCGGTAGAACGCGGCTTGCAAGCAGCGGAATAACAAAAAGGCCGGGCAATGCCCGGCCTTTTCACTTGCCTGGAAGGCTTATCAACTAGCCAAGCAGCGCGTTATCTGTGCGCTTGACGGCAACAACCGACGAACGCGGCAAACCGTCACCATCAGGCCAAGTGCCGCCCGGATGCTGAATGCCGACAAACATGGTGCGGCGGTCTGCTGACCAGCATAGGCCGGTGACTTCACAACCGTTCGGGCCTGTCATAAAGCGCACGATCTCGCCGGACACAGGGTCGCCAACCAGCATCTGGTTGTTGCCCATGCCTTCAAACTCGCCCTCATTGCTATCGTCGCCATCAGTCTGGATCCATACCAAACCCGTTGAGTCGATGACCATTCCGTCTGGCGAGTTGAACAGGTTGCCCTCATTGATATTGGCGGAACCGGCGTACTCGTTATTGTACACTTTCGGGTTGCCCGCCATGACATAGAGGTCCCAGTCGAACGTGTCGGCTGCGTGATCATCATTGGAAGGTTTCCAACGCACAATCTGCCCGTAATTGTTAGTATCGCGCGGGTTTGGACCGTTGGCAGACGTGTCATCGCCGCCTGCATTTGGCTTAACACCACGATCTTTATTGTTGGTCAGGCAGCAATAGGCTTCCACCGCATTTGATCCTGCAGCGACCCATTCTGGCCGGTCCATTGTGGTGGCTCCGACGGCGGATGCGGCCATGCGTGTGAAGACGAGAATTTCCGCCATCGCCATGCCGGTTGTTTCCGGTGTCAGCGGCAACCACGTGCCTGTTTGGTCATCATCGAATTTGGCGGCGTACAATGTGCCATCGTCCAGCAGACCTTCGGTTGAGCCACCGGGCTGATAGACGCCGTTTGAGACGAATTTATAGAGGTACTCGCCACGCTCATCATCGCCCATATAAACAACGACACGACCGTCCGGTGCGACCACTACGGCAGCGTTTTCATGCTTGAAGCGGCCTAGGCCCGTGTGTTTCACCGGAACACTATCCGGATTGGTCGGGTCAATTTCCACGATCCAGCCCACACGGTGCGGTTCGTTGGGGTTTTTGGATGTGTCGAAGCGCGCATCCCATTTGTGATAATCATAACCCCAGCCATCGGCACCGATGCCATAGCGATCATAGCCGGCTGCGACTTTTTCGTCATAGCTCGCGTCGGCGTTGGTGGAGCCGAAATAACCGTTGAAGTTTTCTTCGCAGGTCAGATAGGTGCCCCATGGCGTGGTGCCGGAACCGCAATTGTTCATGGTGCCCAATGACGATGTGCCGGTTGGATCGGCCTCCGTCTTCAGCAGCGCGTGACCGGCGGCAGGGCCCATGATTTTCATCGGCGAGTTATGCGTGATGCGGCGGTTGAACTTGCTGTCTTTGACCATTTGCCAACCGTCAGCGCCCTCAGTGATTTCCATGACGGAGACGCCCTGCAGGTTTTGCAGTTTCAGCACATCGTCGGCGCTGGCAGGCACGCCTTCCTGGGCGGCTGGCAAGTTGATCTCGCGGTTGGTGTATTCATGGTTGATGGCAATCAGCTGATGGCCTTGGAATGAGAATGTTTCCATGCCGTCGGTGTTTTCACCAAACACCATGTCGGATTTCTCAACCGGGCCACCGTCGGCGACGGTGTAGCCATCGGCTTGCGGCGACAGTGCATCACCCCAGCGCGCGAGCACTTTCCAGTCATAGCCTTCAGGCACATGGACCTTGCCATCGGTGAAAGCGGGAATTGGTTTGAACGGGAAGCGCGAGGCCGCAGGTTGGGCAAGTGCTGTGGTGGCGTTCAACAAGCCGCTGCTCATGACTGCAGCACCCGAGCCGAAGGCCAGCACGCCGCCCAAAAAACC
>JBAUIL010000050.1:0-2196 GCA_049682915.1 Ahrensia sp.
CATTTGTTTCAGCCGCCAGTTGCACATCGGTTTCGGCGGCACCCAGCCGCTGCGCACGCAGCCGCACCTGCGCGACCGCTTCTTCGCCCGACACATAAATGACGTGTTGGCCGCCGCGTGCCAGCGCTGCTGCCGCTTGCATAAGCAGCGTCGATTTACCGATGCCGGGTTCTCCACCAAGCAGAAGTGCAGAGCCTTTAACAAAGCCGCCGCCGGTCACCCGGTCCAGTTCCGCCACCTTGGAGATAATGCGCGGCGCTTCTTCGATTTCACCCGACAATGATGTCAGTGGCACGACGCGACCCTTGCCCGGTTTGCGACCCGGCCCGCCGCCAATGCCGCCAGCACCTTCTTCCACGATCGTGTTCCATTCGCCGCAGCCGTCACACTTTCCCGACCAGCGCGCGTGCACCGTGCCGCAGTTCTGGCAGATAAAGGTAGTGCGGGTTTTAGCCATCGATAAATCCGCGGGCAAAATTAAATATGAAGGTCACGATTGTGATTAAGCCGAGGAAGATGCTCAACAGCAAAGTGGACACAGTAGCAAACACTAATAGTTGTGTCCCCCATGTATCCCGCTCCATCGCTTGCTGACTCCCCTTTGTTCGTTTGGCTGTAGTAGCTGCTAATTGTTCAATTTCTTTCGCTGAGTAGCCGCGCGCTATAAATGCGTTGGATGTAGCGATCAACTTCGCTTTGTGACCGCACTTTCGCAGCATTTTAGGCATCGCTTCCCACAGCCTTTGATCTCTTGATGAACAATTTAGAGTGGAAAGAAACAACTCGATTGCGTCTGAAAACTCCGGATCGCGGCGTCCGCTCGCAAACAGATATCGCCCAGCCTCTTTAGTGTCTCCCATTTTGAGCAAAACAAACCCGTAATTGAACATAACCTTCGGATCAAAAGCAGCTATGGAAAGTCGGCCTTGTGCAATTTCCTTTGCGCGCCATAGCTTCCCGTCAGCCAGCGCTTCTTTGATGTTTTCATCAATGTTAAATTCATTTTGGTTCAACATGAGGTTGCCACTTGATGGTATCGAGCGCCCAACGACGTCAGCACTTCATAGCCGATTGTCCCGCCCGCCCGCGCAACATCGTCCAGCGGTACGTTTGGGCCAATGAGTTCTATCCAGCCCCCGGCAAGTGCCTCATCGCCGATGTCGGTAACGTCAAACATCATCAAATCCATCGTGATGCGGCCAAGACCTGCTGCGCGATGCCCGCCGATTGCCCCGTAAATTCCCGTCTCAACCGTTTGACGAAGCGGCACACCGGCCCCAGACGCAGCACGTGGATACCCGTCAGCATAGCCGACAGAAACAGTTGCGATTTTTGTGTCGCGCGCCAGTGTTTGCGTCGCGCCATAGGAAACAGTTTCACCGGCTTTTGCATGACGGATCTGCACAATACGGCCTTCCAGTTTCACGACTGTTTGCATGGAATTGGGCCGGTCATTGACCGCTTCGCCACCGTACAGCGCGATGCCCGGTCGGGTCATCGTATGTCCCAGCGCACCGCCCCACAGCGTTGCAGCAGAGTTTGAAAGGCTTGAATCAACATTGTCGAAGGCGTCGACAACCCGCTGAAAAGACTCAATTTGTTGCTGGTTCAAAGGGTTAGCCGGATCGTCCGCACAGGCAAAATGGCTCATCACATGGATCAGCGGCACAATAAAATGCTTCTTGTTGTCAGACGCAAATTCAATCGCTTCATCGACTGTCAGTCCCAGCCTGTTCATGCCGGTATCAACCTGCAACCCGCATGGCAGCCGACGCCCGCGCGCGCGGCAATGCTCCGCCCACAGGTCTATTTGAGCACGGCTACCCAAGATAGGCACCAAGCCCGCTTCTGCTACCGATGCAACGCTGTCTGTGTGAATGCCGTTGAGCAGATACACCGTCGCGCCCGACACGCATTTTTTCAGTGTAATACCTTCTTCGGGTAGTGCCACAAAGAAGTCCCGACAACCGGCTTCATAGAGCGCCGGGGCAACCGCTTGTATGCCCAATCCATAAGCATTGGCTTTCACAACAGCGGCCGCCTTACCGGGTTTTGAGCGCTCATTCAGCAAACGCCAATTGGCGACCAGCGCTTCAAGATCAACGGTCAGCCTGCCGCCGGAAAGATGGGGATGGGTCAACACTGCCTGCCTGCTTGCTACATGGTGTAGAAAAATTCTTCTCGTACGATTTTGCC
>JBAUIL010000051.1:0-19096 GCA_049682915.1 Ahrensia sp.
GACCAATAATGATCTGGAGAAAATCCGTCACATTGGTGAGATGGAAGAGCTGTTTGACACGCAAACCATCCGCACAACTTACGAAGCCGAAAAAGGCGTCGACGGCATGGCTCAAGCGCTGGTGAAACTGTGTGAACGCGCCGAAAAAGCCGTGCGCAAAGGTTTCAACATCATCATTTTGTCAGACCGCGATATTGGTCCGGACCGGATTGCCATTCCGGCCCTGCTGGCCACGGCGGCGGTGCATCATCATCTGATCCGGAAAGGGCTGCGCACATCTGTGGGCCTGGTTGTGGAAAGTGGTGAGCCGCGCGAAGTGCATCATTTCTGCTGTCTGGCGGGCTATGGCGCGGAAGCGATCAACCCCTATCTGGCGTTTGATACGTTGCAGGACATGCATTCCAACGGTGAATTCCCGCCGGAAGTCGACAAGCATGAGGTTGTTGCGCGCTATATCAAGTCAATCGGCAAGGGCATTCTCAAGGTCATGTCCAAAATGGGCATCTCGACCTACCAATCCTATTGCGGCGCGCAGATTTTTGACGCCGTTGGTTTGTCGACCGAGTTTGTAAAAACGTATTTCACCGGAACCGCCACCACGATTGAAGGTGTCGGGCTGGCAGAAGTCAGTGAAGAGACTGTGCGCCGTCACATTGCTGCGTTCTCGGATGATCCGGTGTTGCGCACATCGCTGGATATTGGCGGTGAGTACGCGTTGCGGATGCGCGGCGAGGACCATGCGTGGACCGCTGATGCGGTTGCCAACCTGCAACACGCGGTGCGCAAGGGCAATTACAGTACCTATCAGGACTATGCGCGCGAGATGAACGGCGAGAACGCCCGGGCGAAAACCATTCGCGGACTGTTCGGCATCAAAACCGCAGAACAAAGCGGGCGCGAGCCACTGGATATTGCGCAGGTTGAGTCGGCTGCCGACATTGTAAAGCGTTTTTCAACTGGCGCGATGAGCTATGGATCGATCAGCTCGGAAGCGCATACGACGCTGGCGCGTGCGATGAACCAGATTGGCGGTAAATCCAACACCGGCGAGGGCGGCGAAGACAGTGACCGCTTCAAGCCGCTACCGGACGGCACACCCAACCCGGAGCGCTCGGCGATCAAGCAGGTGGCGTCTGGCCGCTTTGGCGTGTCGACGGAATATCTTGTTAATGCTGATATGATCCAGATCAAGGTTGCCCAGGGTGCCAAGCCCGGCGAAGGCGGGCAGTTGCCTGGCCACAAGGTGGATGCGGCGATCGCAAAAACCCGTCATTCGACGCCCGGCGTTGGCCTGATTTCGCCGCCACCGCACCATGACATCTATTCAATCGAAGATCTGGCGCAGCTGATCTATGATTTGAAAAACGTCAATCCGGCGGCGGACATCTCGGTCAAGCTGGTGTCTGAAGTGGGTGTCGGCACCGTTGCCGCCGGTGTTGCCAAGGCGCGCGCTGACCACATCACGATTTCAGGCTATGATGGTGGCACCGGGGCGTCTCCGTTGACCTCGCTGAAGCATGCCGGATCACCGTGGGAAATGGGTTTGGCGGAAACCCACCAGACACTGGTGCTTAACGGTCTGCGCTCGCGGATCGCCTTGCAGGTCGATGGTGGTTTGAAAACCGGCCGCGACGTCATCATCGGCGCGCTGCTGGGTGCTGATGAGTTTGGTTTCTCGACCGCGCCGCTGATTGCCGCGGGCTGCATCATGATGCGTAAATGCCACCTCAACACATGCCCCGTGGGTGTTGCGACGCAGGACCCGGTGCTGCGCAAGCGCTTTAAGGGCACGCCTGAACATGTGGTCAACTATTTCTTCTACGTGGCTGAGGAAGTGCGCGAGATCATGGCATCGATGGGCTTTGCGACATTCGATGAATTGATCGGTGAATCGCAACTGCTCGTGCAAAAGCCGATGATCGAACACTGGAAAGGGCGGGGCCTCGACTTTACGCGTGTGTTCTTCAAGCCGGAAGCAGACAAGAAAGACATCTATTGGACACAGCGCCAAGAGCATCCGATTGTTGATATTCTGGACCGCAAGCTGATCGAGCAAGCCGCCAACACGCTGGAAACACGCCAGCCGGTGGCTATTGAAATGCCGATCAAGAACGTCGACCGGTCCACCGGTGCCATGCTGTCGGGTGAAGTTGCCAAGCGTTACGGCCATCGCGGCCTGCGTGACGATTCCATTGGTGTGACTTTTCGGGGCACGGCGGGACAAAGCTTTGCGGCGTTCCTTGCCAGTGGCATCACCTTTGATTTGATCGGTGACGGCAATGACTATGTCGGCAAGGGTCTGTGTGGCGGTCGCGTGGTTGTGCGCCCACCGGAAGACACAAATATCGTGGCAGAAGACAGCATCATTGTCGGCAACACGGTTCTGTACGGTGCTATTCAGGGTGAAGCTTACTTCCGCGGTGTTGCGGGCGAGCGGTTTGCCGTGCGTAACTCCGGCGCTGTCGCCGTTGTCGAAGGCGTCGGCGACCATGGGTGTGAATATATGACCGGTGGTGTCGTCGTCGTGCTGGGTTCAACAGGCCGTAACTTTGCAGCCGGCATGTCCGGCGGTGTGGCGTATGTGCTGGATGAAGACGGCACGTTTGAAAAGCGCTGCAACATGGCCATGGTCGAGTTGGAGCCGGTGCCCGAGGAAGACGACATCCTCGAAAAACTGCACCACCATGGTGGTGACCTCATGCACAAAGGACGCGTTGATGTGTCCGGCGACATGACGCGCCATGATGAAGAGCGGTTGCTGCAACTGATCACGAACCACAAAATGTATACCGGTTCGAGCCGTGCGGCGCAGATTGTCGATCAGTGGGAAACCTATCGTCCCAAGTTCCGCAAAGTGATGCCGGTTGAATACCGCCGCGCACTGGAAGAAATGGAAGCGATGCGTAACTCGGTTGCTGCGGAATAGTACCATGTTGATTTCAACTACCAACGCAATCGAAGGCCGCTCTGTGCGCGCTTACTATGGAATGGTCACCGGTGAGGCCATTTTGGGCACCAATATCTTCCGTGACATTTTCGCGGGCATCCGCGATATCGTCGGGGGACGGTCGGGCGCCTATGAGAAGGCACTGCGTGAGGCGCGTGAAATAGCGATTGCTGAAATGCAGGCAGAAGCGGAAAAACTGGGTGCCAACGCCGTCATCGGCGTTGACATCGACTATGAGAATATCAATGCGGGCGGCTCGTCGTCGATGCTTATGGTGTCGGTGACCGGTACAGCGGTAAGCCTTGGCTGAGGGATAAAGTGTAATGGGTAAGGTAACAGGTTTTCTGGAGATTGACCGCCAGACTGCAAAGTATCAGCCGGCGTCAGACCGTATTCGGCATTTCAAGGAATTCACTATTCCGCTGGAAGATGGTGAGGTCAAAAAGCAGGCTGCGCGCTGCATGGACTGTGGTGTGCCTTACTGTCATGGCCCCACCGGTTGCCCCATCCACAACCAGATTCCCGACTGGAACGACCTGATCTACAATGACAATTGGGAAGAGGCGATCCGTAACCTGCACTCGACCAATAACTTTCCCGAGTTCACCGGCCGTATTTGCCCGGCTCCGTGCGAGGAAGCGTGCACGCTGAACCTCGAAGACATGCCGGTTGCGATTAAGACCGTCGAGCAGGCCATTGCCGACAAGGCGTACGAGACCGGCTATATCAAGCCTTACCCGGCCGAAAATAAAACCGGCAAACGTGTTGCCGTTATCGGCTCCGGCCCTGCGGGCATGGCAGCGGCGCAGCAATTGGCGCGCGCCGGCCATCATGTTGAGGTGTTTGAGCGTGAAGCCCGCATTGGCGGCTTGATGCGCTACGGCATTCCCGATTTCAAAATGGAGAAACACTTCATCGACCGCCGCATCGAGCAGATGGAAGGTGAGGGCGTTGTGTTCCACACCGGCGTCAATGTCGGTGTCGACAAAACAATCGCTCAGTTGCAATCGGATTTTGATGCAATCCTGTATTGCGGCGGATCGGAAACTCCGCGTGCCTCGGGCATTCCCAACGATGACTTGTCGGGCGTGCATCAGGCCATGAATTATCTGGTGCAGCAGAACAAGCGCGTTGGCAAAGAGGCGTCAATCGACTCGGTTGCTTGGCCTTCCTCACCCATTTTGGCGGGTGGCAAGCATGTGGTTGTTGTCGGTGGTGGTGATACGGCGTCTGATTGCGTTGGCACCGCATTCCGCCAGGGCGCGGTGAACGTGACCCAATTGGACATTCGCCCTCAGCCGCCGGAAAAAGAAGACAAGCTGACCGTGTGGCCCTATTGGGCAACCAAAATGCGCACATCTTCGTCGCAAGCCGAAGGGGCGCAGCGCGAGTTCCAAGTCGCAACACTGGAGTTTATCGGCGAAGAAGGCCGCTTGACCCATGTGAAGTGCTGCGAGGTCAATGAAAAGCGTGAGCCGATTGAGGGTACGGAATTTTTCATCCGTGCGGACCTGGCGTTCATCGCCATCGGTTTTGCTGGCCCCTATGAGGCGACCGGTGTGGTCGGCGAATTGGGCGATGCGCTCGAGATGGATACAGACCGGCGTGGCAACCGCTCCGTGCATGCCAATGACAAGGATTACAAGACATCCGTCGAGAAGCTGTTTGCTGCCGGTGACGTGCGCCGGGGGCAGTCGCTTGTTGTCTGGGCAATCCGTGAGGGCCGTCAGGCCGCACGCGCCGTTGATGAGTTTCTGATGGGCCAGAGCGTATTGCCGCGTTAATTCGGCATGCGCTAGCGCATTTCCGGCTCTGGTACTCAACGTGATCCAACCTCCATCGGAATTGCGCTAGATCAACGCCATCACTTTGAGATTTGGCATACTTGTGTCGGCTATTGAATGACCGAAGGAATTGTCATGTTTTCTCTTAGAATGACCGCCTATCTGCTTGCGGCACCGTCTCTTATGGGCATTTTTGTGATTGCCATCCTGTCTATGGGTATGGGCGACGCTATGACGCTTTCCATCGCTGCGATTGCCGGTGCGGTTCTGGGCGTGCCTGCGGCCTATGTGCTTGCCAAGCAAATTGACGCCGCGGTCAACCCGAAAAAACGCTGAGCGACCATACTTATTGTCCGTAGTGCCATGGGCGGTAAAGTTTGGGCGCGATGTCGACAGGCATGGCATGAAAGCGGTTGACCGGATGCTTTGTGTGCGGCAATTGCTGTGCACACATCCATCATTCGCCGCCTCGCTTCGAACGCTGGCGTTGCACTAATCAGGAGAGTTTGCCGTGTCCGAAGTCCAAGGGGTTGCCAGCGATCAATTGCGCGCGTTCATCGAACGCATTGAGCGGATGGAAGAAGAAAAGAAAACCATCACCGACGACATCAAGGAGATCTACGCCGAAGCAAAAGGCAATGGCTTTGATACCAAGGTGTTGCGTAAGGTTATCTCCATCCGCAAGCAGGACATGAACGAGCGGCTGGAGCAGGAAGCGGTGCTGGATACTTATCTGCACGCGCTGGGCATGGCACCGGCACCGGAAGAATAAGCGAGCATCAACGCACACAAAAAAGGCTGCTTACCAAGCAGCCTTTTTTGTTGGGCATTTCAGGGCTAGGCCCCTTATCAATTGACGACTGGGACCTGCAATTGCAACGGTTGGCCATCACCAGCAGATGCGCTGCCTTGGAATTTGGCCACGGCCAGGAATGTTACGGCGTTGCCGGAGAAGCGGCCTGTGTCAGGCGGTGGTGCCTGGCGGCTGAAACCTTGGGTGTAGACAACCTGCGGGGCGGCACGCTGCGCATTTTTCATGAAGTCAGGGCGCTCTTTGGCTGTGACGCTGTCAGCGAGGCTTGCTGTGGTGGTCAGATGGTCGCCCAACTCAATGGTTTGGGCAGGCAGTGCGCGGACCATCGGTTGTGGCGTTGCATCACCGGGCAGCGGGCGCGGCGCTTTTGGCGTTGTGACCAGCGGCGCGTCATTGCTTAGCGATGCGGTTTGGATGGTTTCGCGTTGGGCGCGCTGCGCGGGAACGGGCAGGCGGGCTGCTTTTGCAATCGCATCATTGTCGATGGTGGGCTCAAACGCCGCTGCCGGTGCTGCAGCGGGGGTCGGCGGTGCGTAGGCAACCACGGTCGCGGGCAACTCTTCAGGTCTCGCCGCAATAGTACCCGGAATAGGCAGCGAAGCAATTACCGTGTCAGACGGCGTAGCGGCTTGGCCTTCGGTGACGGTTTGAACAACGGCATCAGCTGCCGCCAATGTCGCTTCGATTTCGGCGGCGTTGCGTCGCTCGTTGTCATCAGGTTCCACGCGCGCCAGCAGGACAGCAGGGCGCTGTGTGGGGATCGGCGGTGTATAATCAGGTAACGCAGCAACTTGAACCTCTGGCTCGACAACGGGCTCAACCGGTGCCTGTGGTGCTGCCGCAGGAGCGACTTGTGGCGCAGCAGGTGCTGCAACGGGTGCTTGCGGGGTAATTGCGACGGGTACACCGCCCACATTGCCGCGTGGTGCCGTGGTCGGGCGGGGCAGTTGGTTGGGCGACAGCGCGGCGAGCAAAGTGCCTGGGGTCTCAGGCGCTGCAGCCGGAGCGGCCCGTTGAACGGGCGCTGATGGGCGTTGCGTGGTTGTGGATTCGATTGAATCTTCTTCTTCGTCGTCACCGCCGCCAAACAGGGCCGCCAGCAAATTGCCGGACCGGCGTTCACCGCCGCCGGAACCACTATTGACGGTTGCCTGTCCGCGCGCTTTGCGTGCGTTGTAGTCGGCGAGTGCTTGCTGATAGCCAGGCAGTGGCTTGCCGTCCGTTGGCAGGTGCAAGGTGCCGCCACGGGGGAAAATACGGCTCAACTCATTGCGGGACATGCGGGGCCACGCGCGCACATTGCCGGTGTCGAAGTGTACGAAAGGCACGCCAGACTTCGGATAATAACCGACGCCACCGCCTTGCAGTTTGAAGCCAACCTCGCGAAGCTTTTTCACAGAGACGCCGGGGATGTAGAAGTCCAGCGCTTTGCCCAGCATGTGCTGGCTTTTGTTGGCCTGGCCGCCACGCGTACGGCGTAGCATCGCATTGGTAGCTGGCGAGCGGTAGGAAGACACAACGTGAATGTAATCACGGGCGCCAACCTCTTGGTAGGCCTCCCACACAATATCGAACAATTGCGGGTCCATGCGGATCGACTCTTTGCTGCGCCAGTCACGCAGAAAGCGGTTGAGCTTTTGCAGGCCACCCTGATCATATTTGCCGTTGCGCTTGAACGTGATTGTCGCGCGCTCTTTGGTGTGGGTGTAGTAAAGCTTCAACGTGCGGGTTTCTGCGGAAGCGCTCGTGCTCATCACTGGCAGGGCAGAGACGGCGATGATGGCGCACACCAAAAGCCGTAGCAGTGCACCAAAACGGATGCCGTGCGGCTTTATCAATGTCAAAGCTGATTTATGCACTATCCCGGTATCCGCGTTTAACAATCCTATGCAGACAATAGCCCTGTTATGGTTAACCAGCTGTTAGCACAAGGCGCAGGCCCAAAGCCACACCGTTTATGCTGTACAATAGCCGGGACCATCCCGTCCGACGGACGGTGTTTTGGACCTCAAATGGGGTGTAAGCGTGGCACGTTCGCCTCATTTGAACAAACAAGGTAAACGTGGTTAGCCAAGCGTTAATGGCTGTTCCGGGGCGGAGACAGGGTCAGGCGCACAAGTCGGCAGGCTCGATGTCGTGCTCTTTGAGCTTGCGGTAAAGTGTCGAGCGGCCAATGCCGAGACGTCGGGCCACTTCGCTCATGCGTCCCTGATAGCGCGTGATTGCTTTGGCAATTGTTTCGGCTTCGATGTCGGTCAACGATCGCATGTGACCATCATCGGTGATCAACATCAGCAATTCATCTTCATTGAAGGGAGCAGGTGCTTGGTCGTTCTGGCTGCTGCGCACCTCCATGTTGCCGCCATCTTCGTAATCGGGTGCGATGGTGGGCGCTTCGGCAATGGAAATACCGTGCACCTGTGCGCCGATTTGTGGAAAATGAAACGGCTGAAGGGCCTCATCTTCACACAGCACAACGGCGCGGAAAATCGCGTTTTGCAACTGGCGCACATTGCCGGGCCAATCATGGGCACACAATAGCTCCAGGGCCGCCGCACTGATCGTCTTTGCGGCAAAATTGTTTTCCTCAGCAATCATGGTCACGAAATGATTGGCCAGCGCCGGAATGTCTTCCTTACGGTAGCGCAGCGGCGGCACCATGATCGGAAAAACATTCAAGCGGTAATAGAGGTCCTCGCGGAAGGTGCCTTCGCGCACCGCGGCAATCAGATCGCGGTTGGTCGCAGACACCAAGCGCACGTCGACCGTTCGGCTGGTGCGGGCACCTACCGGTTCAACCTGGCCATCTTGAATGGCGCGCAGCAGTTTGACCTGTGCTTCCAACGGCAGATCGCCGATCTCGTCGAGAAAGAGCGTGCCGCCATCGGCTTCAACGAATTTACCGGTGTGTTTTTCGGTCGCGCCGGTAAACGCGCCTTTTTCATGGCCGAACAAAATGCTCTCGACCAGATTTTCAGGAATGGCACCGCAATTGACGATGACGAACGGTTTTGACGCGCGCGCGCTTTGCGCTTGCACAGCGCCTGCGATCAGCTCTTTACCGGTGCCCGATTCACCTTCAATCAAAACGGGAATATCGGAAGCGGCGGCCTTGGCGACCAAGTTGAGCACGCGCTTGACCGAATCTCCCTCGCCTACAAAATGTTTGGCTGCCGGTTCGGCTTTCGCTTTGGTTTGGCGCTTTTCAAGTTTGGAGTGGTTTTGCTCAACCTTCAGCGCGTCGGCAATTGTCTTGGCAAGGCGCTCTGCAGACGCTGGCTTGACGCAAAAATCAAAGGCGCCCGCACGCATCGCCGACACCGCGACATCGACACCGCCTTGGGCGGTTTGCACGATGACCGGCAGCTTGATGTTGCGGCTTTCCATTTCAGCCATGACCGTCAAGCCGTCAATGCCGGGCATGACAAGGTCGAGAATCATCGCGTCGGGCAGCGTTGTGCCTCTTGCGGTCAGTTGTTCAAGCGCGGCTTCGCCACTGTCTGCGGTTTTGAGCGCGTGGCCCATCCGCTCGACGGCAGCACCCAAAAGGCGACGTTGTACCGGATCGTCATCCACAACGAGAATGGTTGATTTCATGCCTTGTCGCCTATCCAGAACTCTTTAGGTTAAGGCTCAATAATGGTTATGAGCGCCGTGCTCCAACTTGGCACACGCCGTTGAAGTCTTCGCTAAATGAAACAATTGCATTTTAACGAATGCGCAAAGAGGTGGGATTTTACCCTTGATGAAACTCATGAAACGCTTTTCAGCCACCAGGAATGTTGCATCAAACGACCCCGACGATGGCTTGGGTAATCTTCCGCAATGGGATTTGACCCATTTGTATCCTGCCATCGGCAGTGATGAGGTGAACCAAGCGCTGGCAGACGCCAAGACGCAGTGCGCTGCTTTTGAAGCAACCTGGAAAGACAAGATGGCGAAGGCTGCCGATGAAGGCACGCTCGGCACGATGCTGCAGCACTACGAGCAATTGGAAGACAGTCTGGGACGGTTGATCTCATTTGCGAGCCTTCAATATGCAGGCAATACGGCTGATGCGACGCGCGCCAAGTTCTATGGTGATGTCCAACAGGTGCTGACCGATGCGGGTGCACATCTGGTGTTTTTCGGGCTGGAATTGAACGCGCTGGATGAAGCGCTTCTCGACAAGGCTTTTGAAGCTGACCCCGTGCTGGCGCGCTACAAGCCTTGGCTGAATGATTTGCGCAAGGAGAAGCCGCACCAGTTGGATGCGAAATCCGAGCAGATTTTTCTCGAAAAAAGCGTCACAAGCGCAGCCGCCTTCAACCGGCTGTTTGATGAAACCATGACCCGGTTGCGGTTTGATGTGGACGGCACGTCGTTGGCGTTGGAGCCATGCCTCAACCTGTTGCAAGACGCTGATGGCAAGAAACGCAAAGCGGCTTTTGAAGCCCTGTCGACGACGTTTGCAAACAATCTCAGCACATTTGTGCTGATCACCAACACGCTGGCGAAAGACAAGGAAATCAGCGACCGCTGGCGCGGGTTTTCTGACGTTGCAGACAGTCGCCACTTAGCCAACCGGGTTGAGCGCGAGGTGGTGGATGCGCTGGTTGCAGCGGTGCGCGAGAAGTTTCCGCGCATCTCGCATCGTTATTACGCCATGAAAGCAAAATGGTTGGGTGTCGACACGCTCAACAGTTGGGACCGCAACGCGCCGCTGCCATCTGCGCCTCAAACAATGGTTGGATGGGAAGAAGCGCGCGCCATCGTGCTGGATGCCTATGGCACGTTCTCGCCGGAGGTGGCGTCCATTGCCGGGCGGTTCTTTGATGAGGGGTGGATTGATGCGCCGACGCGTGAAGGCAAAGCACCCGGCGCGTTCTCACATCCAACGGTGCCGTCGGCCCATCCTTATGTGATGCTCAACTATATGGGCAAACCGCGTGACGTGATGGTGCTGGCCCATGAGTTGGGCCATGGCGTCCATCAGGTGTTGGCGGCAGAGCAGGGCGCATTGATGGCGTCCACACCGCTGACATTGGCCGAGACCGCATCGGTGTTTGGCGAAATGCTGACGTTCCAATCCTTGCTTAAGCGCACAGGCGATCCCGCGGCCCGCAAGATGATGCTGGCGCAGAAAGCCGAGGATATGATCAATACAGTGGTGCGCCAGATCGCGTTTTACATGTTTGAGCGCAAAGTGCATGAGCAGCGCCGCAACGGCGAATTGACCTCAGAGCAAATCGGCCAGTTTTGGATGGAAGTACAAAGAGAGAGTCTTGGCCCGGCGGTCAAGCTCAACGGCGGCTATGAGAACTTCTGGACCTATGTGCCGCACTTCATTCATTCGCCGTTTTATGTCTACGCCTACGCGTTTGGCGACTGCCTGGTGAATTCGCTTTATGCGGTTTACCAAAACGCCGAAGACGGCTTTCAGGAAAAATATCTCGATATGCTGCGTGCGGGTGGCTCCAAACATCACAGTGAGTTGCTCGCACCATTTGGCCTTGATGCGTCCGCACCTGACTTCTGGCTCGGTGGCCTTTCGGTAATTGAAGATATTATTGATCAGCTTGAGGCACTTGATGCCGCTTGCTGATCGCCATTAACCCTTTTTACGAAAAATTTTCCGCTTGCGGTGTTTTTGACTTAATATTGAGTTAATTAATTTGACGCCGCGCAAGACGGCGGAATCGAATGGGGTAGACTATGGGTCGCACAAAAACACTCGCCGCTTTGGTCGGCATTACCGCACTGGCTGGCTGCGTGATTGAAGGGCCCGGGCCAAACACCCGGCCATCTACACCGCCGCCGCAAACAGGTTTTGAAGGCACTTGGGGCGATACGGGTGGGGTGGCAACGTCAACACTGACTGGTGGGCAGTTTATCTCAACGGCCAATGATACCGGCACACGTGTTGCGGAGGGCAGCTATACCCGCGTCAATCCAACAATGATTGAGTTGAATTACACATCATTGCTGCGGCAGGTGCAGGTGCGTGCAAATTGCATTTTGGCAACCACCAATCAGCTCAATTGCACCAATGATGCCGGACAGCAGTTCTCACTGATCCGTCGATCTGCGATCAGCTAGGGCCGCAACGCTTTGCCTGCCTGAATTATCAGCAGTCTATGCGGTACTGAATCGGGCAGATTCGGTTGACGCAGCCATTGGAAGCCTGACAAACTGATAGCGGTACAGGACGGATTGTCTCGCACTATCCGCGCCTGCGTTTTGGTCAGTTTGGGAGAACACAATGAACCGTATCTTCAAGGCAGCACTGGTTGGTGTGTCGGCGTTGGCGCTGAGCGCGGGTGCTGCGTCAGCGGAATACACGCTCAATATTTTGCATATCAACGATCTGCATTCCCGTATCGAGCCGATCAACCGGTTTGACTCGACTTGCAGCGCCGAAGACGATGCTGCCGGTGAGTGCTTCGGCGGGATTGCGCGGGTTAAAACCAAGCTTGACGAGCGTCGCTCAAAGCTGGAAGCGACCGGCCAGAACGTGATCGCGGTTGATGCCGGTGACCAGTTTCAAGGGTCACTTTTCTACACAACCTACAAAGGCAAAGCGGCGGCTGAGTTTGTCAATGCGCTAGGCCTTGATGCCATGGCTGTGGGCAACCACGAGTTTGACGACGGGCCGGAAGTGCTTGCCGCGTTCATCGACGCGGTCAATGTGCCCGTGATTTCGGGTAACACGCTGGCGGGGGCCAATTCACCGCTGGCGAATAAAATTCCGGGCTACATCATCAAGGAAGTTGGCGGCGAGAAAATCGGCATCGTGTCAGTTCTGGCGACCGATACCGATGAAACATCATCGCCTGGCGATACCATCCTGCTGATTGAGGAAACCCAATATCTCAAAGGCGCTGTCGCTGAAATGGAAGCGGAAGGGGTCAACAAGATCGTGCTCGTCTCCCATGTCGGTTTGGCGCGCGACAAGGAAATCGCGGCTGCTGTATCGGGTATTGACGTAATCGTTGGGGGGCATAGCCACACGCTTTTATCCAATATCCGCGAGGGCGCGGAAGATGTCTATCCGGTGCGGGTGACAAATCCGGACGGCCAAGAAGTACCGATTGTGCAGGCCTATGCCTACTCAAAATATCTTGGTGAGTTGCGGGTTACCTTTGACGACGAGGGCAATGTCATTCGTGCCGCCGGTGAGCCGCATTTGCTGGATGCGTCTGTGATCCCTGCGGCAACACTTGTGCCACGCATTCAAGAGTTGGCAGCCCCGATTGAAGAATTGAAAGTCAAGCCAACAGGCGCTGCCGCTGCGATGATTGAAGGCAGCCGCGAAGTGTGTCGTGCCGGTGAATGCGCGATGGGCAATCTGGTCGCCGATGCAATGCTGGCGCGCACGGCGGATCAAGGCATCCAGATCGCTATTCAAAATGGCGGCGGTTTGCGCGCCTCCATTGACGAAGGCGAGATCACCATGGGTGAAGTGCTGACGGTGCTGCCGTTCCAAAACACCTTGGCGACTTTCCAACTCAAAGGCAGTGACGTAGTCGCCGCTCTTGAAAACGGCGTAAGCGAAATCGAAGAAGGCGCGGGGCGTTTTCCGCAAGTTGCAGGCATGAAATTTATGTTTGATGCCAATGCCGAGCCAGGCAGCCGGATCTCCGGTGTGATGGTGGCTGATGGATCGGGCGGTTTCGCGCCGATTGATCCGGATGCGGTTTATGGCGTTGCCACCAATAACTACATGCGTGGCGGTGGTGACGGCTATTCCATCTTCGAAACCGCGGGCATGAGTGCTTATGATTTCGGTCCCGGTCTTGAGACTGTTGTCGCCGACTATCTGATGGCCAACAGCCCCTATGAGCCTTACACTGACGGTCGTATCACCGCGGGTATTGCCAAGGCAGCGATGGCGGCCCCTGAGCCAACCGTGACTGTGCCTCAAACCGGTCTTTCCGCAGCTGGCTTGTCGAGCACAGGGCCGATGATTGTGCAGGAAACCATGGAAACCAAAGAGAGCATGGAAGCCGCAGGCGGCACCCATGTGATTGTTGCGGGTGACAATTATTGGAGCCTTGCGGAAAAGTTCTATGGTGACGCGACCATGTGGACAAAGCTGGATGAGGCCAACCCAGGCTACCGGGTGCGCGGCCTGCAAATTGGTGACTCGCTGGTGGTGCCGCAATAGCCATTGCCGAACGGACCTGGTGGCGCGCGCTGTTTCTAACAGCGCGCGCCATTTGTTTTATGGGCCTTTGATTGCTATAGACAGCGACAATTATGGCTATTGCCGCTTGTTTGAATCATCCAATCGGGATGCTTTGACGTAAACAAAACTGAATGTTGGATATATATTCAAAAAGCTGCATCATTGCGTCGCGGTGTAATTTGGCATTGTGATGCGTTATAATAAGTCAACCGCTGGTAAGGCGGCGCTGGAGAGTCGGGAACACAGGATGAATATTCAGACAAAAATTGACCGTGCTGAAACGAAAACCGTTGGCCCTTTGCCGCCGGAGCATCCCGAAGTTAAAATCCACAAGGTGGGTGTGTTGTTGATCAACCTAGGCACGCCCGATGGTACCGATTTTCGCTCAATGCGCCGCTATTTGCAGGAGTTTTTGACTGATAGCCGCGTTATCGAATGGCCCAAGGCGCTGTGGTATCCGATTCTGTACGGAATTGTGCTGAACACCCGGCCTGGCCGCGTTGGCAAAGCCTACGAGTCGATTTGGAACAAGGAACTCGATGAGAGCTACCTGCGCACCTATACCCGTTCACAGGCGGAAAAACTCGGCGAGACACTTTCGATCCATGAGAATGTTATCGTCGATTGGGCGATGCGCTATGGCAATCCGTCCATCGATTCCAAAATGAAAGCGCTGCAAGCGCAGGGGTGTGACCGGATCGTGGCTTTCCCGCTCTATCCGCATTATTCGTCGACAACAACCGGCACGGTGAATGACAAGGTGTTTGAATCCTTGCAGAAAACCCGTTTCATGCCGGCCCTGCGCACGGTGCCGTCCTATCATGACGAGCCAGCCTATATTGAAGGCTTGGCGCGCTCGATTGAGAAGCATTTTGCCGGTTTGGATTTCGAACCGGAGCGGGTGATTGCGTCTTACCACGGCATTCCGCAAAGCTATTTCAAGCGTGGCGACCCCTATCATTGCCATTGCCACAAGACATCGCGTTTGTTGGAGCAGCGTCTCGGCTGGAAAAAAGGCCGCCTGATGACCTGCTTTCAATCGCGCTTTGGCCCCGAAGAATGGTTGCAGCCTTACACCGACAAGACGTTGGAAGCGTTGCCCGGCCAGGGCATCAAGTCGGTGGCGGTCTTTAACCCGGGCTTTGTGTCTGATTGTCTTGAAACGCTGGAAGAGATGGCCTGTGAAGGTCACGAGATCTTCGAGGAAGCTGGCGGCGAACATTTCAGCTATATTCCATGCCTCAACGACAGTGAGGAAGGAATGGCGGTCATTGAAACCATGGTCCGCCGCGAATTGCAGGGCTGGGTTTAACCGGCCTAAGAAGAGCGACGGCGCTTCGGGCGCGTGTCGTCAGAAAAAGGGCCGGTTGGCCCTTTTTCTTTTTGATCTTTTGACGCGTGATTATCGCGGCTTGGCAATAATTCGTTAACCGCATCTGTTTACGGTTTGGTAATCCAATAGAGAGCCAACCGTGACGCAAGGCATATCAACCAAACCGTGGACCAGCAACGCTGGCAGTCAACGTGCTCCGCAATTGCGGTGTGGGCGGGTGCTTGCTTGTTTAGCGTTCTTGTTGACCGCGTCGACGGCGTTGATGGTCTCACAAGCGGCGGCGCAAACAACCAATGATCTGCTGCGTGGTTCGACCAATAATGGTGTCGGCAACGCGCCGGGTTTGCAGGTACGAACCGCTGGCACAACGTCGCTGACCGGCCAGTTGAAGCCGGGCGAAGTGGTACAGGGCCAAGGCCAGGGCCAGGGTCAGCAAGAAGAAAACCCGCTCGCTCAAGAAGCGCTCGACGCGGTGCTGCCCGCTAATCCCTTCGAAGAGTCAGAGGAGGAAGAAGAGGAAGCTGCTGCGCGCGAGACACCGCAGTCGCGTCTTGGTCCGGTGCAGGCTTTTCCTGAGCGCGAGGACGAAGACGAGGAAGATGGTGACGAAGCGCAATCCAACAATCCGTTTGATGCGCCCTTTCCGGACCCCGCTGAACCGCTGACACGCGAAGAACTTGAGCGCGAACGGCTGGAAACCTTGCGTCGTGTGCGCGCAAGTGAGGCGGTTGGGCCAACGCAGACCGGTCTTGAGATAGAAGAGGAAGAAAACCCCTACGAGGCAATCGGCCTTGAAGTGGGAACGTTCACCTTGCGTCCGACATTGGATGTCGGCATTGCCGGTGTCTCGCGCCGCGGTTTTATCGAGATTGGTGGGGCGAATGGCGACGATGAGGAGGCTGACGACCGGCCTACGCGCATTGTTGCTGACGATGAAAGCGGTACTTTTGGGCAACTCGATTTGAACTTGGCGGCCGAGTCCAACTGGTCGCGGCATTCATTATCCGTGGAAGCCAATGCACGGTTTCAGGAAGGTATTCGCGGCGATGCCGAAGCCGAGCCAGAATTCGGTCTTGTTGCTGAAGGCGTGCTGGATATTGACCAACAGACCACGCTGACCGGCGAGTTGGACTACAGCTTTGTGCTTGAAGAAGCATCTTCCGCCAATGCGCAATTGATTGCCGACGAAACAATCAATGCAGCGTCAACCCCTTCAGAGCAGACAATCGCTGGACTGTTGACACTTGGTCACGACAGCGGAAACTTATTTGGCGACATTACTGTCGGCGCGACGCGCACTTTGCTTGGTGAGGTTGATCTTGGCGACGGCTCAATCGTTGAGCAGTCTGATAATGACAACACGCTCTACATCTTTGGTTTGCGCGGTGGTTTTCGGGCTTCGCCGGTATTTAGGCCGTTTGCCGAAGCGCAGCTTGGCTGGCGGTTTAATGATGAGGAAGTCGACGGCGGTGCATTTGCGCGCAACAGCCAGGGCTACACGCTGCGATTGGGGACTGAAATTGATCTCGGCGACAAGCTATCGGGCGAAATATCGGCCGGTTATGTTGTGGTTGACTATGATGATACGCGTCTGGAGTCGCTTGGTGGTGTCAGTCTGGCCGCCGAGCTGGATTGGGAGCCGCGGCGTGGTACGCAGGTCGGCTTCATACTGGAAACCAACACCGAGCCGAGCGGCGTTGAAGGTGTGTCAGGCTCAATCGCCTATGCGGGTGAAGCAAGCTTGACCCAACAGATCCGCCGCAATTTGACTGCGACGGTGAATGCAGGCTTGGAATACACCAGTTTTAACGCGATCGAAGAAGATACGCTGCGGGCAACGGCTGGCCTTGGTTTCACCTATTGGATGAACCGCAATATGGGTTTGGTGGGCAATTACAGCTTTGAGCGGACAACATCTGACGATCAATCCAATGAACAGACCAATAATAGCGTATTTTTGGGGCTTCGTTTCCAACGATAGCAAGTGTTGCCCCACTTCAGCCCGAAACGCGGTCACAAGCTGTTGTTGAAGGCGCAACCATTCAGGAAGACAGGACGTAATATGACACATTCTTCTCCCCGTATCCGCCGTCGCGTTGTTGTGGCGGCTTTGGCAGTTTTCACCGCTGCTACCGCATTGGTGCCGTCGGCTTCTGCGGATGCCGGTTTTCAGAAGTGGATTCGCGATTTTCGCGGTGTTGCCGCGCAAAATGGCGTCTCAACCCAAGTGTATGATCGCGCTTTTGCTAACGTCAAAACACCGGACGAGGAAGTGCTGCGCAAGGCGCGGTTTCAGCCCGAATTCAAGGACGAGGCATGGCAATATATCGACAGCCGGGTCAATGAACGCACTATCGGTACGGGCCGCGAGATGCTGCGCAAATATGACCGGCTTTTGGACCAGATCGAGCGCAGCACGGGTGTCAGCCGTCATATCGTGCTGGCCATTTGGTCAATGGAATCAAGCTATGGCGAAGCGCTGAAAGACCCAAGCCGTTTGCACTATGTGCCGCGCGCTTTGGCAACGCTTGCCTATGCCGACAGTCGGCGCGCGAAATTTGCGCGCGGTCAGTTGATTGAAGCGCTTAAAATCGTCCAGCGCGGTGATGTGTCGATGGACGGGTTGACGGGCTCTTGGGCGGGCGCAATGGGCCATACGCAATTTATTCCCACCAGCTACACAGCCTTTGCCCGCGATGGTGACGGCAACGGCACCAAGGATATTTGGAATTCTGTGCCTGACGCGCTCTACACCGCGGCCAATCTGCTGCGTCAAAACGGCTGGCAATCGGGTGAAACCTGGGGCTATGAAGTTATCTTGCCGGAAGGTCGCAAGTTTCCAGGCGGCTCGCTGTCGTTAGCGCAATGGGCGCAAATGGGGTTGCGTCGTCCCGATGGAAAGCCTTTCCCACGCCCGTCGCAAAAAGCGGAATTGAAAGTGCTGCAGGGGCGCGATGGCCCTGCGTTCTTGATGATCAAAAACTTCTTTGTGCTCAAGCGCTACAATAACGCTGACAAATATGCGTTGGGTGTAGGCCTGTTGGCAGACGAAATCGCTGGCTTTGGCCCACCGAGCAAGGATTGGACGCGGCCCTACACCAAGCTCAATGTCGCCGAAGCCGAAGAGTTGCAATTGCGCTTGAAGCGCGCCGGCTTCTATGACGGCGATGTTGACGGCAAGCCGGGACCGATGACCCGCGCCGCTGTCAAGGCCTACCAGGCGCAGTACGGATTGTCGCAGGATGGATTCCCGTCCATGGAAGTGCTAAGCAAGCTCAGAAACCGTTAGGGCGTTTGCGCCCGTGTATTGAGTGGGCGCTTTTATGACATTTCGTTTCGGGTTGAAATCGATTTGGATGGTTTTACTGGCCGTTGCCATTTTTCTGGCACCGGCGGAAGGCTTGCATTCGCCTGCTAAACTGTTGGGTCTGGGTGTTTCAAGCGCCCACGCTCAGCAGAAAAAACCTCAAACATTGATGGAATTGTTGCGCCAACGCCGCGCCAACAATGCAAAACCTGCTGCAAAGCCACAGACCGCTGCACCGCGACGCGCAACCACCACGGTTAAGAAAACCACGCGGGTAACCCAACCCAAACGCGCAGCACCACGGCAGCAAGCGGCTGCGGCCCCGCGCGAGCCGGCGGTAACGGCAGTCGAGAAAAATGAAAATGCGCGCCGTGTGCTCGTGGTCGGTGATTTTGTCGCCGATGGTATCGCACAGGGGCTTGAAACTGCTTTTGCCGAGGTCGCCAATGTGCGCATTGAATCGCGGACAAACGGTTCATCGGGTCTGGTGCGCGATGATTATTACGATTGGCAGAATGAAATCACTGCCATCATTGAAGAGGTTAAGCCCGATATTATCGTTGTGCAGCTTGGCTCCAATGACCGGCAGGTGTTGCGGATTGATGGCACGACCCAACAGGTGCGCACCGAAGCATGGACCAATGAATATAAGCGCCGCGTGGAGGCGTTTGTGGGCGCCATCCGTGCAACCAACACACTGACCGTCTGGGTCGGTGCGCCGCCCTACAAGTTCGCCACTATGTC
>JBAUIL010000052.1:0-1747 GCA_049682915.1 Ahrensia sp.
CAAGAGCGCGGCCACCGTGGTGGCACCGAGGCGGCACCGGTCCTGGCCGGGTTTGGTGCAGCGGCGCAAAAAGCGCGCGAGACGTTGGCGGACTTTGCAGCCTTGGCTGAGAAACGCGCAGCGCTGGAAGCGGGCCTTCGTTCAGCGTGCGCTGAATTGATTATTCACGGGGAGGCTGCCACGCGGCTGCCCAACACTGTGTTTTTCTCTGTGCCTGGCAAAAAAGCCGAGACTATGCAGATCGGCTTTGATCTCGCCGGGTTTGCTGTCTCGTCGGGTTCGGCGTGCTCGTCCGGCAAGGTGGGGCAAAGCCACGTGCTGAAGGCTATGGGCGTTGAGGCTGATGAAGGTGCGGTGCGTGTCTCTTTCGGTTTGGCCACGCAAGATGCTGATATTGAAGCGTTTTTGGATGCATTCAATCGAATTGTACGGCGGTGAACGGCGCGGTTCCATAAAACCGGTGAAAAATTGTCAGCTTTTCCACTTTAGAACTTTTCAAAAGTAGATTAAACACTATTTAGACTTTTGACACGGTTGTGCAATGCGCGCCGTCACACACCAATTTGAGGGAGCAAGGCATGCCTGCTGTTCAAGAAACCATTGATCAGGTCAAACAGATTGATGTTGACCAGTACAAATATGGCTTTGAAACCATGGTTGAGATGGACATGGCACCCAAGGGCCTGTCCGAAGAGGTGATCCGTTTTATTTCGGCCAAAAAAGAAGAGCCGGAATGGATGCTGGAATGGCGGCTGGATGCCTATAAGCGTTGGCTGACAATGGACGAGCCTGATTGGGCGCGCGTCAATTATCCCAAAATCGATTTCAACGACATCTACTATTATGCCGCGCCAAAGGGTCAAAACGGACCGATGACGCTGGATGATGTGGACCCGGAAATCCGCAAAACCTACGAGAAGCTGGGCATTCCACTGGCTGAGCAGGAAATTCTTGCCGGTGTGCAAGAGCGCCGCGTGGCGGTTGATGCGGTGTTTGATTCTGTTTCCGTGGTGACGACGTTCAAGAAAGAACTATCGAAGGCCGGCGTGATTTTCATGTCGATTTCCGAGGCGATCCGCGAATATCCGGAGTTGGTCAAAAAGTACCTCGCGTCTGTCGTGCCTGTGTCTGACAATTACTATTCAGCACTCAACTGCGCCGTGTTCACAGACGGTTCATTTGTGTATGTGCCGGAGGGCGTGCGCTGCCCGATGGAATTGTCGACCTATTTCCGCATCAATGCAGAAAATACCGGCCAGTTTGAGCGCACGCTGATCATCGCAGAGAAGGGCGCCTACGTGTCCTATCTCGAAGGGTGTACCGCGCCGCAGCGCGACGAAAACCAGCTGCATGCAGCGGTGGTTGAACTGGTCGCGATGGAAGACGCCGAAATCAAATACTCGACTGTGCAAAACTGGTACCCGGGTGATGCGAACGGCAAGGGCGGCATTTACAACTTCGTCACCAAACGCGGCGACTGCCGTGGTGACCGCTCGAAAATTTCATGGACGCAGGTTGAAACTGGTTCTGCCATCACCTGGAAATATCCAAGCTGCATTTTGCGCGGCGACGACTCACGCGGTGAGTTCTACTCAATCGCGGTGTCAAACGGTGCGCAGCAGGTGGATAGCGGCACCAAGATGATCCATTTGGGCAAAAACACGTCGAGCCGGATTATCTCAAAAGGCATCTCGGCAGGCCGTTCGCAGAACACCTATCGCGGTCGCGTGTCGGCCCACCGCAAAGC
>JBAUIL010000053.1:0-15004 GCA_049682915.1 Ahrensia sp.
TTGACCACAATTCCTGAAACAGCAATTCAGCCTGACTGCGCGTGTTGACGAAGATCAGCGTCATCTTGTGCGCTTTGATCGCCTCCATGACATCGGGCCTGGCGTGGCGTGCAAAATGGCCCGACCATGGAATGCGGTTGTCGGTGCGCAAAATGGTGATGTCGGGCTTCGCGCCACCCTCCACGGTGACCAGTTCACTCAGCGCTCTTTCGCCAGGCTTCTGGTCCACCAGCCAACCACGCAATTGGTCGGGTTGGGCCACGGTGGCGGAAAGTCCAATAGATTGCACATCGGGACACAGCCGCCGCAACCGAGCAAGGCCCAACGCCAGCAAATGCCCGCGTTTGGACGTCACCAGCGAATGCAACTCGTCGAGCACAATGTGCTTCAGGTCACTGAAGAAGATGTCGGCATCCTTATGCGACAACAACAGCGCCAGCTGTTCCGGCGTGGTCAGCAAGATGTCGGGCGGTGCCAGCTTTTGGCGCTGGCGTTTGGACTGCGGCGTGTCGCCGGTGCGGGTTTCGATTTTGATGGGCAGCCCCATCTCGTTGACCGGCGTCGACAGGTTGCGCTCAATGTCCACTGCAAGCGCCTTCAGCGGCGAGATGTAGATCGTGTGCACACCCGGCTTGCGCAGGCCCGGCGGTGTTTTGGGCCGTACTGCCAAATCCACCAGCGACGGCAGAAAACCGGCCAATGTTTTGCCCGCACCGGTGGGCGCGATCAGCAGCGTCGAATGGCCTGCCTGCGCATTGGCCAATAATTTCAGTTGGTGCGGCCGCGCCTGCCAACCGCGTGATGCAAACCAGCGGATAAACGCTTCAGGCAACTGCCCGAGCGCTTCCGGCATATCGTCAATGGCGGGCGTTTGATTCATGACTTCAATCTAGAGCCGCCTTCAAATGAAGCAAACCAATACCCTACCGCGCCCGACAAAATGGCCTATCTTTGTTCCCATGCGTCCCGATGATCTTCTGCACCCGACCCCCAAGGGGCTCTATTGCCCGCCCGGTGATTTTTACATCGACCCGGTGCGGCCTGTCGCTCGCGCCTTGATCACCCACGGTCACGCGGACCATGCGCGCGCAGGCCACACCCATGTCACCGCGACTGACCAGACGCTCGACATCATGGCGATACGCTACGGCGACAACTTTGCTGACGCCAAACAGCCTGCAGTCTTCGGCGAGGTGATGGAGATCAACGGCGTCACGGTGTCTTGGCATCCGGCGGGTCATGTGCTGGGTTCCGCGCAAATCGCGGTGCAAAAAGACGGGTTGAAGATTGTCGCATCGGGCGATTATAAACGCCGCGCCGACCCCACATGTGCGCCCTTTGAAGTGGTGCCCTGCGATGTGTTTATCACAGAAGCCACATTTGGTTTGCCGGTCTTCCGTCACCCGCCAGATGCTGACGAAATTAACCGCCTGCTGGCCAGTGTGAAGCGCTTCCCTGAGCGTGCCCATCTGGTGGGTGCTTATGCGCTAGGCAAAGCGCAGCGCGTCATCGCGCTTATCCGCGCGGCCGGCTATCACGAGACGATCTACATTCACGGTGCGATGGAGAAGCTGTGCGCTTATTACCAAAGCCAGGGCATCGACCTCGGCCCGTTGGCCCCCGCCACCATCGACAAGGGGGCGAAAGACCAATTTGCCGGCAAAATCATCGTCGGCCCACCATCAGCCTTCGCTGACAAATGGGCGCGCCGTTTCCCCGATCCTGTGGCATGTTTTGCATCCGGCTGGATGCGCGTGCGCCAACGCTCCAAACAACGCGGCGTCGAACTGCCGATTATTCTGTCCGACCATTCCGACTGGGACGAACTCATCCAAACCATCCGCGACACCGGCGCGTCTGAAGTTTGGGTCACCCATGGCCGCGAAGAAGCCTTGGTGCGCTGGTGTGAGTTGGCGCAGATTAAAGCGCGCCCGCTGAATATGGTTGGCTATGAGGATGAGGCGGAGTGATGGGCCTCACACCCGCCGTCATTCCGGGGCTTGTCCCCGGAATCCAGAGTGTGTTGCAAGTCGGTGGTGGAAGGCCTGCAATGATAGCCGGAGCATGGACGTCAAAAGTCATCCAGGCAAAGACTCTGGATTCCGGCAACAAGTGCCGGAATGATGGCGGTGTTGTGTGTTGGACGGGGGACCTTACTCTATGAAACCCTTCGCCGAACTCCTAGACCGCCTTGTCCTTACCCCGTCGCGCAACGCAAAATTGCGCCTACTTGTGGACTACATCGCCACCACGCCGGACCCGGCGCGGGGCTATGCGGTGGCGGCGATCACGCGGGATTTGGATATTCCGTCGGTTAAACCCGCCATGATCCGTGCGCTGGTCGAGGCGCGCGTCGATCCGGTGTTGTTTGGTTATTCCTATGACTTTGTCGGCGACATGGCCGAGACAGTGAGCCTCATCTGGCCACAAACTCCATCATCGTCATTCCGGAACTTGATTCCGGAATCCACGCCAAAGAGCGGACCCATGGATGCCGGAATCAAGTTCCGGAATGACGACGGAGCATCAATCACCCTCGATACAATTGTCGAAGCGCTGCAAACGGCATCGCGCAGCGAAGGGCCGAAACTGGTGGAGCAATGGCTCGACCAACTGGACGAGCAGGGCCGCTATGCGCTGCTGAAGCTGATCACCGGCGGTCTGCGGGTTGGCGTGTCGTCGCGGTTGGTCAAGCAGGCACTGGCGGATTTCGGCGGCAAGGATGTCACCGAGATCGAAGAGCTGTGGCACGGGCTGGCGGTGCCCTACACCGAATTGTTCGCGTGGCTGGACGGCAAAGCCGAAAAACCCGTCAGCGCCGCCAAAGCGCCGTTCCGCCCGGTGATGCTGGCCACGCCGACCGATGCGGATGAACTGACAAAATACCAGCCCGGGGATTATTTTGCTGAATGGAAATGGGATGGCATCCGCGTGCAGGTGACAGGTGATGCGGGCGTCGCGCGCATCTATTCACGTACCGGCGACGATATCTCCGGCTCGTTTCCCGATCTGTTGGCCGCGATTGATTTTGACGGCTGTATCGATGGTGAGTTGCTGGTTGGCCATTATGATGATGGCGTCATCAAACCCGGCAGTTTTGGCGACCTGCAACAGCGGCTCAACCGCAAAACCGTCTCTGCCAAAAAGCAGGCGCAGTTTCCCGCCTTCGTGCGGGCCTATGATTTGCTGCAGGACGGCGACGAAGACTTGCGGCCCCTCGGCGTTGCCGAGCGGCGCGCGCGGCTCGAGCATTTCATTGAAAACCTCGACCCGCAGCGCTTTGATTTGTCACCGCTGGTAGCGTTTGACAATTGGGCACAAATTGATGCCATGCGCGCCGCGCCGCCCGACCCGATCATCGAAGGGCTGATGCTCAAACATAAGCAAGCGCCCTATGTGCCGGGTCGCCCGAAAGGGCCTTGGTTCAAGTGGAAACGCGAGCCGTTCTTGGTGGATGCGGTGCTGCTGTATGCGCAGCGCGGCCATGGCAAGCGGTCGAGCTTTTATTCCGATTACACATTTGGCGTGTGGAGCGGCCCGGCGGATGATCCGACCCTTGTGCCGGTGGGCAAGGCCTATTTCGGTTTTACCGATGAAGAGCTGAAACAGATCGATAAATATGTGCGCGACAACACGATTGAGCGCTTCGGCCCGGTGCGTTCCGTGCGCGCCGAACCGGACCATGGGCTGGTGCTGGAAGTCGCTTTCGAGGGGCTCAACCGCTCCACGCGCCACAAATCCGGTGTTGCCATGCGCTTTCCGCGTATTTCGCGCCTGCGGTGGGACAAGCCACCCCATGAGGCCGACCGGCTGGAAACGCTGGAAGCGATGCTGGCCTGACTTCTTGCAATCGCCGCAATCTGCCATTAGCTGCAGGTCATCACATTTCGGGGCAGATTATGAGCACAAACACATTTCTCGGCGACACAGTCGGCCGCACCATTATCAAGCTACTGATCATCTCTGTGCTGGTCGGTATGGTGATGAATGTGTTTGGCCTCAGCCCGTTGGATATTATCGACGCGGTGCGCGATTTCTTCGTGCGGCTTTGGCAAAGCGGTTGGGCGGCATTGGGCCGGTTCGGCGACTGGCTGATTTTGGGTGCCAGCGTGGTGGTGCCGATTTTCATCATCATGCGGGTGCTGAACTACCGGCGTTGACATCAATCTAGAGCAATTCCGGTTCAGGTTGGGTCATCTAGAGTATCAGCAAACGCGTTTGAGCGCAGCGAAAGGCAGCGATTGCTGATTCAACCAAAACCGGAAATGCTCTAACGCACAAATTCGCTCGCCACGTGAAACAGGATCGCGTGGCGGTCTGCCACCTCTTGCGCATTGTGCGCGTAGCCGCCACCGATGACGCCACACACCGGAATGCCGCGCCGGTGAAAATGCGAAATCACCATGCGTTCGCGCTTTTCGATGCCGTGGCTTGTCATCGCCAGCCGTCCCAATCGGTCATCGCCATGCACATCGACACCCGCATTGAAAAACACAATGTCCAACAAGGGCAACCGGTCATGAAGTGTTTCCAACGCTAAAGCCAATTGTTTCAGATAGGCCAAATCTTCCATGCCGTCGGCCAAGCCGATATCCCAATCAGATGGCGGCTTGACCGTCGGATAGTTGTTTTGCGCATGCATGGAGAATGTGAACACGCGGTCATCGGCGGTAAGAATCTCCGCTGTGCCATCGCCATGGTGCACATCAAGATCGACAATCAATGCCGATGCGATGTCACCATCTGCCAGCAGCAGTTTCGCCGCCACTGCAACATCATTGAAGGTGCAAAACCCCGCGCCATGCATCAGGCCCGCATGGTGGCTGCCGCCTGCCGTGTTGCAGGCAATGCCGTGTTCCAGCGCAAGGCGCGCCGCCATCACCGTGCCGGTTGTTGCGGTCTGCGCGCGGATGATGGCTTTGTCGGTCATCTCAAAGCCAACCAGCTTTTGAATTTGGTCCGGCACATCAAACGCGTAGACCTGGTCGACATAGTCGCTGTGATGGGCAAGCTTTACCCACGAAGCCGGTGCGGCGGACGGCACGATGAACTCACCCGGCGACGCCAGGCCATCCTGCATCAGCCGCTTGGCGAGCAGGCTGTATTTCGCCATGGGAAAGCGGTGCCCGGCTGGAAACTCGGCGTCATAGGCGGGGGCGTGGATAATCGGCAGGCGCATGGGGCTGACATAATTGTTTTGCCGCCAAAGGCAATTGCCGCTTTCCATCGGTGCGGCCCTGCGGCAAGCATAAGTGATGAACGTAGCCAACGAAAAAATCATCATTACAAACCGCACGGTGCTCGCCATCGCCGTGCCGATGACGCTGGCCTTTCTGACCACGCCGCTGCTTGGTATTGTCGATACAGCGGTGGTCGGCCAATTTGGTGACGCGGCGATGATTGGTGGCTTGGCCGTCGGCGCGATCATTTTCGACGTGGTATTTACGACGTTCAACTTCTTGCGCACCGGCACCACTGGCTTTGTCGCCCAAGCCATGGGCCGCAATGACGCTACAGAACAGCAGGCGATTTTCTGGCGCGCCATCATGCTGGCGGTGGGCATCGGTGTGTTGTTTGTGTTGATCTCACCCTGGTTGCAGCGCGCGGGTCTTTTGGCCATGGCAGCAGCACCCGCCGTGGGTGAAACCGCGATGACCTATATGTCGATCCGTTTCCTGGCGACGCCCTTCGCACTGGTCAATTACGTTATTCTCGGTGTGCTGCTGGGGCAGGGCCGCGCCATGGCAACCTTTGTGCTGCAGGCGTTGATCAACGGCATCAACATCGTGCTGTCGCTGACACTTGGCCTCTGGATGGGCTGGGGAGTGGTCGGCGTGGCATGGGCCACGGTGATTGGCGAAACGGTGGTCGCCATCGGCGCGTTCCTGTGGATCTATCACGGCTTTGACAGAAATGCCGCGCCGGGCTGGGCGCGCATTATTGACCGCGCTTCATTCCTGCGGCTTATCGCCGTCAACCGCGATATCATGATCCGCTCTTTTGCGCTGCTGGCGGCGTTTTTTCTGTTCACCCGATTCGGCGGTCAGTTCGGCACTGTGACACTGGCCGCCAACGCCATTCTGATGAATTTCTTTTTGCTGTCGGCCTACTTCCTCGATGGCCTTTCTGCCGCTGCCGAGCAACTGGCCGGGCGCACGCTGGGTGCGCAACAGCGCGATGCTTTCCGGCAGGCCATCAAACGCACTTGCACCATGGGCTTTGCGCTCTCGGGTGTTGCGGCATTGGTGATCTTGGTTGCGGGTGGCGCAGCCATTGATGTGATGACGACCGCCGCCAATGTGCAGGCAGCGGCGAGAGACTATCTCTTCTGGGCGGCATTGACCGCGCTAACCGGCGTGCTGGCTTTCCAGATGGACGGTATCTATATCGGCGCCACTTGGTCGGTGGATATGCGCAATATGATGTTGCTGTCGCTGGCGGTATTTGTGGCGCTTGCGTGGCTGCTGATGCCGGTGCTCGGCAATCATGGTCTGTGGCTGGCGCTCAATGGCTGGCTGGCCCTGCGCGGTCTCAGCCTGCTGGTTATTTTGCCCAGGCGAATGCAGCAATCATTTGCTGCCTAGCGCGGCGTTTGGTTCGCCCAATGCGCCAACTGCGTGTCGCGCCAGGCACGCACTGAGTTGACGCCATCGCGGTCCAACAATCTGCGCAAGCCGCGATTGATCGTGTGCGCCAGTTTTGGCCCGGCATAGATCATCGCGCTGTAAAGCTGCACGGCATCCGCGCCCGCTTCGATTTTCTGCTTGGCGGTCTCAGCACTGTCAACGCCACCGACGCCGATAATGGCCAGATCATTGCCCGCGCGCTGGCGTGTTTTGGCCAGCATAATCGTTGCGCGCTCAAACAGCGGCCTGCCTGACAGGCCACCCGCTTCGGCGGTGTCTGCGGTCAAACCGTGCCGCGACAATGTCGTGTTGGACACGATGATGCCATCAATGCCGTTGGCCAGCACCTCCGCCACAATATCATCAAGGTCGGCCTCGGTGACATCGGGGGCGATTTTCAAAAAGACGGGAATGTTGGGAGCGCCGTGCGCCATCTTTTGGGCGCGCGCATCGGCAACCCGCTTGAGCAAATCCGCCAGCTGTCCGCGCGCCTGCAAGTCACGCAGGCCAGGCGTGTTGGGCGATGAGATATTGACCGTGAAATAAGATGCCAGATCGTAAAACCGGTTCAGCCCGGCAACGTAATCCTGCGCGCGATCGTCCGCGTCTTTGTTGGCACCGATATTCACACCGATGATGCCCAGGCGCTTGGCCGATTTGAGCCGCTGGTAAGCCGCTTCATGGCCGCCATTGTTGAAGCCGAGCCGGTTGATGACGCCTTGATCTTTGGGCAGGCGAAACACACGCGGCTTGGGGTTGCCGGTCTGCGGCTTGGGCGTGACGGTGCCGATTTCGGTGTAGCCGAACCCGAGCTTCAAAAGCGCGTCCGGCACCTCTGCATCCTTGTCGAACCCAGCAGCAACACCCACCGGATTGGGGAGCGCCAGACCCGCCAATTCAACCCGCAATCGCGGGTCGTCTATCGGGCTTGGTGTGGGTAGCAAGCCGGATTTAAGCGCGCCAATGCCGATGCGGTGCGCTTGTTCAGGCTCAAGCTGAAACAGCAATTTCTGGCCAAGCCTGTGCATCACGGCGTGTCCTCAATCGGCAGTACATGCAGATGATCATTGCCCAGCGGCATCGGTTTGCACCACATCACATGCGCCATATCCAACACGCCGTAAAAATGCGGAAACAGCGCCCCACCACGCGACACTTCATATTTGAGCGCGTCACCCAGCGCATCACCATCCACCGCTGCCAGCATCAAGCCGCTTTGGCCGGCAAAATGTTTGGCGGCTGTTTCAGCCGCTTGGGCCGCAGTTGAAAAATGAATGTAGCCATCGGCGAGATCGATCGGCGCGCCTTTAAACGAGCCTGTCGTCTCAAAAGCGCGCCACTGGTCTGCGGTGAGAATCTTGTAAATGAGATGAGCCATGGCTCTGCCTTAGTCCGCATGGACCCATTGGAAAAGTGGCAAAGCCGCTTTCGCTGTGAAAATGCCGCCACAGGGTCGCATTTCCAGCACAAATCAGCATTACGAATGCAGACCAATTCAAATGGGGTATTTGACCATGACCATTAAACCAATGCTCGCCGCCATGGCCGTGCTGGCGACAACAGCCACCGCGACCCACGCGCAAACCGCACGCTTTGCCATCGAAAAGACCGATGACGGCTTTGTGCGCATGGACACCGAAACCGGCCAGATGTCGGTTTGCACGCTGACCAGTGACCAACTGGTGTGCAAGATGGCCGCCGATGAGCGCAGCGCCTTTGATGCGGATATCGTGGCGCTTGAAGATCGCGTGGCCGCGCTGGAGCAGCGCTTAGGCGCGGGCGCCACCGGCACACAAGAAGGCGGTTTGCCCGATGAACAGGAGTTCGAGCAGACACTCGACTACATGGAGCGTTTCATGAACCGCTTCATGGGCATTGTCGAAGGGTTTAGCGGCAACGAGACCCAAGAACCCGCGCCGGACCGAACATAGGTGCGATCACATAAGAGCAATTCCGGTTCAGGTTGGATCATCGAGAGTATCAGCAAACGCGTTTGAGCGCAGCGAAAGGCAGCGATTGCTGATTCAACTAAAACCGGAAATGCTCTAAACGCGGTTTTCGTGTGCCAAGGCGGCCTCGATGATTTTCATCACTTCGATGGATTGGTGCAACGGCATGGTGGGGTGACTGGTCATGCCATTGGCCAGCGCATATTGCACTGCCGCTGCTTGAAAATTCAGCCCCGTTGTTGAGCGGGCAAAACGTTGGGTCTTGCCGGTGCCGAGGCCGGATTTATGCAGCACCCGGCCTATGAGCCCACGGGCGGAAGGCACAGCGTCGCGCGGCTTGTCCCAAACGGTCACCGATTCAGTGCGCAAAAAGTGCCGGTCGATCCGCAGGGTCTGTTTCTCGCCAAAAATTGTGAAGGTGTTGTCGCCTTCATCGGC
This sequence comes from Ahrensia sp., assembly GCA_049682915.1. GTDB lineage: Bacteria > Pseudomonadota > Alphaproteobacteria > Rhizobiales > Rhizobiaceae > JBCDLI01. Next base: position 9,014 of record JBAUIL010000053.1, read on the forward strand.
CCTATCCTCTTCAAAGCCGCACCTGATTGAGACAGGGCCGGCGGCAGCCTTCAAAGTCAGGGTCGCGTGTTTATCGACACCCGTCGGGGCAGCGCGCCACTGGGCACTTTCCAGCGTCATCGGACCCAATAAAAAGCGCGCGATCGACAGCGGGTAAACACCAAGATCGAGCAGCACACCGCCACCGGTCGCCGGATTGAACAAACGGTGCTCCGCCTCAAACGGGCGATGAAAATGCAAAATGCCTTCAGCGCGTATAACCGGGCCAAGCTGACCGCTGTCAACGATGGCTTTCGCGCGTTGGATGGCAGGCAAAAAGCGCGACCAAAGTGCTTCCATGACAAACACATTGCTGGCTTTTGTGGCCGCTTCAATGCGGCGTGCCTCATCGGCAGTCATGGTGATCGGCTTTTCAATCAGCACGGCTTTGCCCGCTTCAATCGCGGCGATGGCCTGGTCAACGTGGAAAGGATGTGGAGTTGCAATGTAAACGATATCCAAGGCGTCATCGGCTAGAAAAGCATCCATATCGCCGAAATGTTTGGCGAATCCGTAGGTTTGGGCAAACGCAGCCGCCCGGCCTTCATCGCGCGAGCACACCGCGTATCGCGCGGCACCGGGAACCGCCACCAGATCCTCCGCGAATTTTTCGGCAATGGTGCCCGGCCCGACAATGCCCCAATTGAACGTAGTTTTGGATTGATCAATCATCATATTATCCTTTTGCTGCGGGCGCTTGGCGGGCGTGACACAGCTATAGGCTAAGCCGCCCTGCTAGTGCCATGGGCACAGGTGAATTTAGCTGCAAAAAGAACCGTTATCGCGCTTGCCACCGCAAAATCGCGTGCTATAACCCGCCCACCTAAACGGCAAGCCGTTTCGTTTTCCGATCATCAAGAGAAGAAAACACCCTGCCCGGGTAGCTCAGGGGTAGAGCAGCGGATTGAAAATCCGCGTGTCGGTGGTTCAAATCCGCCCCCGGGCACCATTTCACTCATTTCGTGAAACGAAATATGGACGGCCATCTCATTGGCCTGTTCGGCAGCAATTGTTTGTCACAAACAATGAGAGCCGTTGTAAGTATGTCCTCCCAGATGCACGTTTTTTTATCGTTTCAAATAATATTTCTTTTCCACTGAGCGTTTTTGCTCAGTTTTTTGTGGTGCCTGCCGGTGATCAGGCGTTTTCATTCCATCTCGGTCGTTTAGGAACCTTGCCATGCAATGCGAGCAGCGTTGCGTATCGGTATTTGGTTTCGTTTTTAATCAAAAAGAAAGAAACCGAAACATCAACGAAAGCAAACAGTTGCGCCCAAAACGATGCTGCTGTAAACATGGCCCCTTTGAGGGGCCCCACAGGTGGCATGTTTTGTCTGGTAAAGCAGTTGATCTGTTTGTGATTGGTGGCGGCATCAATGGATGCGGCATCGCGCGCGATGCGGCCGGTCGCGGGCTGACTGTGATGCTGGCGGAAATGAATGATCTGGCAGATGCTACGTCGTCCTCGTCCACCAAGCTATTTCATGGTGGTTTGCGCTATCTGGAGTTTTTTGAGTTTCGCTTGGTCCGCGAAGCTTTGATTGAGCGCGAAACACTGCTCCGGGCCATGCCGCATATCGCCTGGCCGATGCGCTTTGTTTTACCGTTTCACCCGTCCATGCGTTTTGAGACGGAAACGCCGGCCTCCAAGCTTTTGTCCATTGTCATGCCGTGGATGAAAGGGCGCAGGCCCGCATGGCTGATCCGGCTTGGTTTGTTTCTGTACGATCATATGGGCGGACGCGACATTCTGCCAGCGACGCAAACGCTATCACTGCGGTCCGCGCCTGAAGGTATTGCACTGCAGGACCGGTTTGAAAAGGCGTTTGAATATTCCGACTGCTGGGTCGAGGATTCACGGCTTGTTGTCTTGAATGCGCGCGACGCTGAAGCACGCGGCGCCAAAATCCGGACCCGCACCAAGGTCATATCAGCGGAAAGAAAAGGCGAGTTGTGGCAGATCGAACTGGAAGACCAGACCAACGGCAACACGGAAACTGTTTACGCGCACGGCATCGTCAATGCGGGCGGACCGTGGGTTGAAAACATCGTCCGCAACGTTGCGCGCATCAATGCATCAGAGGGCGTGCGGCTGGTGCGTGGTAGCCATATCGTCACCAAGAAACTGTTTGACCACAACAAAGCGTATTTCTTTCAAGGTGAAGACGGGCGCATCATTTTTGCGATCCCCTATGAGACTGATTTCACATTGATTGGCACCACTGACCACGAGCACGAGGGCGCGCCAAGTGATGCCGTGTGCACGCCCCAAGAGCAGGACTATCTGTGCGCATTCGCTTCTAATTATTTTAAGAAGCCCGTCACACGCGATGATATTGTGTGGACCTATTCCGGTGTCCGGCCGCTCTATGATGACGGGGCAAAGTCAGCCACGGCGGCGACGCGCGATTATGTTTTGTCGTTAAACGCTGAAAGCGGGCCGCCCATCTTGAATGTGTTTGGCGGCAAGATCACCACCTATCGCCGTCTTGCGGAAAACGCGATGGCCAAGCTGGAGCCGTTCTTTCCCCATGCCACGCAGCGCTGGACCGCTGGTGAACCGTTGCCCGGTGGTGGATTTGGCTACAATGAACTCGATACGCTCATTGCGAATTTGCGCAAACAATATCCGTTTCTGGGTGAGCGCTGGCTGAAACGCCTAGTGCGCGCCTATGGTGATGACACTGAGATCGTGCTTGGCATTGTCGACAATGCTGACGGGCTTGGCATCCATTTTGGTGCGGATCTGACTGAAGCGGAAGTGCGTTGGTTGATGGAGCGTGAGTATGCGCGTACGGCGCAAGACGTGGTCTGGCGTCGCTCCAAGCTGGGCCTGCGGATGAGCAGCGACGAGATCAATACCCTTGATCAGTGGATGCAGGCAGAGCTTCAGGACGGCTGATCAGCAAAACTCCGCGCAGAATTTTGCAAAGGGACTGGCCAATTTAAATCGATTAGATTATACCGCGGGCATCCAGACAGCCCGAGGTATCTCATGTCCAGTCAGATCATTCCTGTTGATCCGTTTGACTTCATCATTTTTGGCGCGACCGGCGATTTGGCCGAGCGCAAGCTTTTGCCCGCGCTTTATCACCGTCAGCAAGATGGCCAGATCACCGAGCCAACCCGCATCATCGGTGCGTCCCGTTCGGAAATGTCTGACGATGAGTTTCGCGCCTTTGCCCATGAAGCGCTGCGCACTCACATCAAAGACGATCTCGAAGACGATCAAGTCGCCATATTTCTCAAAAAGCTGCGCTATGTTGCGGTGGATGCGAAGTCTGACAAGGGGTGGTCAGCGCTCGCTGAAACTGTAGCCGATGAGCCGCAAAAAGCCCGCGCTTGCTACTTGGCGGTCGGGCCTTCGATCTTTGGCGACATCGCCAATAATTTGCAAAAGCATGGCATCATCACGCCGACGACGCGGATTATCGTTGAAAAACCAATCGGGCGCGATCTGGCCTCCGCCAAACAGCTCAATGACACGATTGGCAGCGTGTTTGATGAAAGCCAGATTTTCCGCATCGACCATTATCTGGGCAAGGAAACGGTGCAAAACCTGATGGCGCTGCGTTTTGCCAATGCGCTATACGAGCCGTTGTGGAACTCCGCCCACATCGACCATGTGCAGATCACGGTTGCGGAATCTGTCGGTTTGGAAGGGCGTGCGGATTATTATGACCGCGCGGGCGCGCTGCGGGACATGGTGCAAAACCACTTGCTGCAACTGCTGTGTCTGGTTGCCATGGAGCCACCATCATCGATGGATGCCAATGCGGTGCGCGACGAGAAACTGAAGGTGCTGCGTTCGCTTGAGCCGATTACGCCCGACAATGTGGAAAAGAATACGGTGCGCGGCCAATATGGTCCCGGTGCCTCCAACGGCGGACCTGCGGCGGGTTATCTGGAAGAACTCGAAGGCGGCAAGTCAAACACCGAGACCTTTGTGGCGATCAAGGCGGAGATCGGCAATTGGCGTTGGGCAGGGGTGCCGTTTTATCTGCGCACCGGCAAGCGCATGAGCCAGCGCGTGTCTGAAATTACGATTGCTTTCAAGCCTGTGCCGCATTCGATTTTTGATGATGGTGCCGGGCGTATGCAGTCCAATACGCTTGTCATCCGCTTACAGCCAGACGAGGGCGTCAAGCAGTGGATCATGATCAAAGATCCCGGCCCGGGCGGCATGCGCCTTCGCCATGTGCCACTGGATATGAGTTTTGCCGAAAGCTTCGACGTGCGCAATCCGGACGCCTATGAGCGCCTGATCATGGACACGATCCGTGGCAACCAGACCCTGTTCATGCGCCGCGACGAAGTAGAAGCCGCTTGGGAATGGGTGGACCCGATCCTCAATGCGTGGGAAGAAACCGGTCAACCCTGCCGGCAATACACGGCGGGCACGTCGGGCCCGTCAGCCTCAATCGCCTTGATTGAACGGGACGGGCGCACCTGGCACGAAAGCGCGTAACCATGGCAGACATCAATTTCCACACCTATGAAAACCGCCATGCCCTCGCTGAGGGCCTGGCGACAGGTATTGCAGGCATACTGGCCGGTGGCATCGCAACGCGCGGTCATGCCACGCTGGCCGTCTCCGGTGGCTCTACACCGAAATTGTTTTTCGAGGTCCTGTCGAACGCCGATATCGACTGGTCTAAAGTGATGATCATTCTGGTTGATGAGCGCATCGTGCCGCCGGACCATGAGCGCTCCAATGCGAAGCTGGTGGCGACACATCTTCTTCAAAACAAAGCCGCTGCGGCGAAGTTTGTACCCTACAGCGTTGACGCCGACACGCCGGAGCAATGCGCGCAAGCCAGCGAACGCGCGTTTGAAGTGCCGGGTCACCGTATTGATGCTGTGGTGCTCGGCATGGGAACAGACGGCCACACCGCATCGTTCTTTCCCGGTGGCAATCGGCTATTCAAAGCGCTGCTACTTGACACCAAAGAAAACGTCATCGCCATGGAAGCGCCCGGTGCCGGTGAGCCGCGCCTGACACTGACGCTGCCCTACCTACTTGATGCCCGCTTTGTCGCCCTGCATATTGAAGGGGATGAAAAACGTGCCGTTTATGATCAGGCGATGATCGACGAAGAAACGATGCAAATGCCTGTGCGCGCCGTGCTGCACCAAAAAGTGTCACCGATTAGCGTCTTCTGGGCACCGTAAACACCGCCCGCTTCAACATTCCCACCAAAGGGGTCATCCATGTCCGCCTATGATGTCAATAAAACTGTTGCTGCCGTTACCGAGCGCCTTGTCGAGCGTTCCAAGCCGACGCGTGAGCTCTACATTGAGCGTCTACGCGCGCGCGCCTCGCAAGGCCCCAAGCGAAGCACATTGTCCTGCGGCAACCTCGCCCATGGTTTTGCGGCCTGTGGCCCCGATGACAAAGAAGCACTCAAGGGCGACCACAAAGGCAATATCGGAATCATCACCGCCTATAATGACATGTTGTCGGCGCACCAGCCGTTTGAGACTTTCCCCGATTTGATCCGGGCCGCCGCGCGCGATGCAGGCGGTGTGGCGCAGGTTGCCGGTGGCGTTCCCGCCATGTGCGATGGTGTGACACAGGGCCAGGCCGGTATGGAATTGTCCCTGTTCTCGCGCGATGTGATCGCTCTGGCGGCGGCTGTTGGCCTATCTCATGACATGTTTGATGCCGCAGTCTATCTGGGTGTGTGCGACAAGATCGTGCCCGGCCTGACGATTGCCGCGCTGACATTCGGCCACCTGCCTGCGGTGTTCATTCCCGCCGGTCCGATGACCACCGGCATTTCCAATGATGAAAAAGCCAAAGTCCGCCAGCTTTACGCTGAAGGCAAAGTGGGCCGCAAGGAACTGCTGGAAAGCGAAAGCGCTGCCTATCATGGGCCGGGCACTTGCACCTTCTATGGCACAGCAAACTCCAACCAGATGTTGATGGAAATTATGGGCCTGCACACGCCCG
>JBAUIL010000054.1:0-2474 GCA_049682915.1 Ahrensia sp.
TAAAGGCGGTTTTGGCGTTGGTGACTTCCAACTGCACGGTTTTGCACACAAAGTTGAGCGACGCATTGCGCATCAGTGCGCCGGGCAGCAGGCCCGCCTCAAGCAGGATTTGAAACCCGTTGCACACGCCCAAAACGCGCACACCTTGCTCGGCTTTGCGTTTCAATGCGTCAAGCACCGGCATGCGCGCGGCAATGGCTCCGCAGCGCAGATAGTCGCCATAGGAAAAGCCGCCGGGAATGACGATCAGGTCGACGTCTGGAATTTCTGTTTCAGTTTGCCACACGGTGACCGGCGCTTGGCCGGAAATCTTGGTCAGCGCCGCAATCATATCGCGGTCCCGGTTAAGCCCAGGCAGGAGGACAACGGCGGCTTTCATAACTCAGACGATCTCCACGGCGTAGTCTTCGATGACGGTGTTGGCCAAAAGTTTTTCGCCCATGGCGGCGAGGTCTTTTTCGGCTTTGGCGCGGTCGTCATGGTTCAATTGGACATCGAAAACCTTGCCTTGGCGCACGGAGCCAACGCCATCGAAACCGAGCGTGCCGAGTGCGCCTTCGATTGCTTTACCTTGCGGGTCAAGAACGCCGTTTTTCAGGGTGACAGTGATGCGTGCTTTGATCATCGTTCAGTCTTTGCCTTCATTATCGGATACCAGCACAGGGCCGCCGGTGCGCGGAAATTCGTTCTCATTGAGAATGCCAAGGCGGCGTGCCACATCTGAATAGGCTTCGACCAAGCCGCCAAGGTCCTGGCGGAAGCGGTCTTTATCGAGTTTTTCGTTGGTGATGACATCCCACAGGCGGCAGCTGTCGGGTGAAATTTCATCTGCCAGGACGATGCGCATTGTATCATTCTCAAACAGCCGACCGAACTCGATTTTGAAGTCCACAAGTTGAATGCCGATGCCCGCAAACAGACCAGACAGGAAATCATTGATGCGGATGGTCATTGCCATGATGTCGTCGATTTCGGGCGGTGCGGCCCAGCCGAACGCGGTCACATGCTCTTCGGAAACCAGCGGATCGCCAAGCTCATCATTTTTATAATAAAACTCGATGATTGAGCGCGGCAGCACGGTGCCCTCATCAATGCCAAGCCGCTTGCAGATTGTGCCGGCAGCGACATTGCGCACGACCACTTCAATCGGAATAATTTCGACTTCGCGGATAAGCTGCTCTCGCATATTGAGCCGCTTAATGAAGTGGGTCGGAATGCCCAACGTGCCCAAACGGGTGAAAATATGCTCTGAAATACGGTTGTTCAGAACGCCTTTGCCCTCGATGACCGAGTGTTTTTTCGCGTTGAAGGCTGTTGCATCGTCCTTGAAAAACTGGACGAGCGTACCTGGCTCCGGGCCTTCATAGAGAATTTTGGCTTTGCCTTCGTAGATGCGGCGACGCTTCATAATCGTTCCTGCGGTAACGCGGGCACACGGCTGGCCCGCTTTTGGTCCGCCTTAACCCAGAAGTGTGCGAGGCACAAATACTTGCGTGTGCTTTCCCCTGTTTTTGACGAGCGGGTGATGGAATCGCTTCGGGATCATGACCCTAACATTCAGTTGAATTTCGTCCGTCCAGCGCATAACTATAATTCTAGAAATTATGCCGGTGGTGCGCCGGTGACTCGGTGACTGGAAAGGACCACGCCATGAACATGAAGAGCCGCGAGCAAGCATTTGAAAACAAATTCGCTCATGATGAAGCGTTGAAGTTTAAGGCGGAGGCACGCCGCAACAAATTGCTTGGCCTTTGGGCTGCTGAACTGTTGGGCAAAGACGGTGCCGACGCAGATGCCTATGCCAAGACAGTCGTCATGGCAGATTTCGACGAGCCGGGCGACGAAGACGTTTTCCGCAAGGTGCGCGGCGATTTCGATGAGGCCGGCGTTGAGCAGTCTGACGAAGCAATCCGCACTGCCATGGTTGACCTGATGGGTCGTGCTATTGCTGAAATCGAAGCTGAATAGGCATTTGTCTTCGAACTTTCCCTACAGGCTCGCCGATGCGTTGGCTGGCGACCAGACCGTTCTGACGGCGTGGTCTTCGATTGCGGACACGGGCTTTGTGGCCGCGCTGGCTGATCAGGGTTTTGACGCTGTGACGCTCGACATGCAGCATGGCGGTCATCATGAGCACAGCGTGTTGGATGGCAGCGAGACCGTGATCCGCCGCGATCGTCATTGTGTTGTTCGCATACCAGTCGGGCGCAATGATTTTGCCTCGCGCGCACTCGATTTCGGCGCCGATGCGGTGATCGCGCCGATGATCAACAGCGTTGACGCTGCGCGCGCCTTTGCGGCGGCGGTCAAGTATCCGCCGGTCGGTGGCCGGTCTTGGGGGCCGTCTCGTGGCGTTGGCGTGCGTGGTATTGCCGGTGGCAATGATTATTTGCACACGGCCAACAAAAATACTGTTTCATTCGCGATGATTGAAACGCGTGAAGCATTGGCCGTGGTCGATGATATACTGGCCG
>JBAUIL010000055.1:0-2950 GCA_049682915.1 Ahrensia sp.
AGCCATTGCAGTGCCGCCAGACTGCGCTGGCCGATGCGACGCTGTTTACAACCTCGCCTGCCTTGCACACGGGTGCGCAGGCGGCGCGCTATGGTGCGCTGGAAGCGCAAGTGAAACTGCCACGCTATGGTGTTGATTGCTACGCCTTTGCCATGGTTGCCGCCGGTCATGCGGATATTGCCATTGAGAGCGGTTTACAGGCTTACGACATTGTCGGGCTGGTGGCGCTGGTGGAAAAGGCCGGAGGCGTGGTGACCACCTGGGACGGCGACAGGCCGGAACATGGCGGCGATTGTATCGCCTGTGGTTCCGCTGCTTTACACGCCGAGGCGCTGGCCATTTTGAACGGCTAGGGCGATTGCTGATTCAACCAGAACCCGCAATTGCGCTCGAGCGACGGGTCTCAGTCGGAGCCGGGCACAAAAGCGTCAAAGGCGGCGAAAAACTGCGACCGGTAAAACGGTGATTCCTGCATCAGCTCGTGGCGCGCACCGTCAATCATGATCATGGCGCCGGAGCGCAGGCGGCGCGCATAGTCTTCAATAGCACTGTTGGAGACAATCGTATCCGCGCCGCTGCCAACGATCAGCGTCGGTATGTGAATGCGCGCATAGTGATCCGGATTGGCGATGACCGCCATAGCATTGGTGCACGCATGCAGCCAGCTTGCGGTTGGCCCGCCGATGCCTAATCCGTGCTCGGGATCCATCAAGGCGCGGTTGTGCTCAAACCGGTCCAGATCGGTGGTCAAGCGATTGTTGATAAATTGGGTTGCGCGGCTACCGGCATTGCCACCGGCAAGATACATATTGCCCAGCCCGGCAAAGCACAGCACTGACGACAATGTGTGCATTTGGCCGGTCGACAGTGTTTCGTCACCCAGCGCAATAAACGGGCTGGCGAGCACCATGCGGTGCAGCCGGTTGATCAGCCGGGGCGCTGTGTAGAGCGCCACAAGACCGCCCATTGAATGGGCCAGCACGAAAAATGGCGGGCGTGCTTCGGGCAGGGCAATCCTGGCAAACACCAGTTCCAGGTCTTTTGCATATTGCTCGAAATCATCCACATAGCCGCGCCGGCCATTGGCAAAAAAGCGTGTCGAGCGGCCTTGGCCGCGCCAGTCGAAGCTGACCACATCGAAACCGCGCGTGCGCAGGTCGTCAATGACGAGATCATATTTCTCCAGCGCTTCATTGCGCCCTTGTAGCAAAAGGATAGAGCCCTTGTGGGGCCGTGCCGTGGCACGGAACACCGCCGTGCGCAGACGAAAGCCATCAGGCGTGTCGAGCCATTCGAGCACATCTGCTTTTGCTTCGATATCGATGGTGATTGGCGGCATTATGGTTGGGCTTGGTGCAAAGGACACCGCATCCATACTCAAGCGCAGGGACCGGGTCAAAAGAAAACCGGAGGCGCAAGGAGTGCGCCTCCGGTAGCCGACCGAAAAGGAAGGGACGTTAGCATTCCGGACGGTATCTGTGGACGGTTAGCCGCCGAAGTGGAAAACGATTGAACCACCGCGGTGCGTTTTTTGATGCTGCTTGGTTGCGTAACCGCGATGTGGCCGCAACAGATGGCTGTCGAGCACTGCCGCGTTGTGGCGGCTGACAGTCAGCAAAACCGGACCTTGATGGCCACGCGCCCGCACGATGTAGTGGCCGCGGCGCACATCGGTTACCCGCACGTTGCGGTAGCCGCGGTGGCGCAGGTGGCGCTCTACCTGATAAGGCTCTAGCGCATGGGCGCGGCGTGGCTGCCAGGCCTGACGATCATCAGAAAAACCGCTGCGGGGTTGATAACCACGGTCGTAACCGCGCTCAATCTTGCCCGCACCCCGGCGGTCATCATGAAGTTTGTGTTGTCCAGCGGTTGCTGCAGCTGTGCCGCCGATAATGGTGGTGAGCGCAAGCGCCATGGTGATGAGTTTCAGTTTCATGTCGTTTCCTTTCCCTGGCATCTTTTTGAGGCTTGCCGGTTTGAACAAGTGCACTGTTGCAAACCGGCGCTGAAGCGAAACGGAAGGCGCTGTTCATATTCCATTCATCATGTTGATCTGGTGGTTTGGCAGGTCTTGAACCGCGTTTGCGTTATCACCATCTCTTTGGTGCGGCCGCCAAAAGGGGCCGTGCAGCCACATAAAGCCGTGTGCCAAATAATGGGCATGGCAGGCTGATCCACAACCTGAAGTCGCTCAATGGAGGACATTATGCGTCACGTAGACTTTACACCCCTGTACCGTTCAACTGTCGGTTTCGACCGTCTTTTCAACATGTTGGACACGATGGCCCAGCCGGATACCAACCAGACCAGCTACCCGCCTTACAATATCGAACGCACCGATGAGAACACCTACCGCATCACCATGGCGGTTGCCGGTTTTGCGCAAAGCGATATTGCAATTGAAGCGCGGCCCAATGTGCTGAGCGTTGCCGGTGCCAAGCCTGAAGAAGACGATGAGCAAGGCCGTGAGATACTGCATCGTGGCATCGGTTCACGGGCATTTGAGCGCCGTTTCCAACTGGCTGACCATGTCGAAGTAAAATCGGCATCGTTGAAAAACGGCCTGCTGCATATTGATCTGGTTCGGGAAATCCCCGAGGCGATGAAGCCGCGCAAAATCGACATTGTGGCCAGCGATGAGAATGCAGCCAAACAGATCGAAGCCAAAGCTGCCAAAAACTAAGGCTGCAAGCGATTCGTTGATATGACGAAGCCGCCGGGTTTTCCCGGCGGCTTTTTGTTTTGTTCGAGCGGTCGGTTCTTAACGGTCCCAGCCGATCAGGCGGTCCAGCGACAGGCGTTTCGGCCCGATTGCCATGACCGCGATGGCCATGGCGGCCCAGGTCAGGTGCAGCGGCCAGCCAGTGGGAATGGTGATCTGGATGATGGCCGTCATCGCCAGAATGCCGAGCGCGGCATAGCGGGTGAACAGACCCAATACCAACAGGAT
>JBAUIL010000056.1:0-4534 GCA_049682915.1 Ahrensia sp.
CCATCCGCAACAACATGCTGTGGCTGATTGTTGTGCCAGCCGCCTCTACTGCCGCAGGCCTGTTGGTCGCCCAGCTCACCGACCGGATCAAATGGGGCAATATCGCCAAATCGCTGATCTTCATGCCGATGGCGATTTCATTTGTCGGTGCGTCGGTTATCTTCAAACTGATCTACGATGCGCGCCCTGCTGATACCGCGCAGATTGGCGTGATGAACGCAATTTGGATGAGCTTTGATGGCGGGCCGATGTCCTTCATCATGCTCAAATTGCTGCCGACGCTGATCCTGCTCGCCTTTGCCGCATTCGTCGCTTACGTAATATATATGCTGGTACACCCCCTGATCGCCGGCAGCCGCAACAACACCTTGCTGATGTCGGTGTTGCGGGCGGCCGGTGCGCTCGGCGGTGCTTGGCTGGCTTGGACGGCACTGTCGTCCGTTGTCGGCATTTGGACCACGCAGCTGCAATATGGTGAACCGCAGCAATGGCTGACCATTCCGTTCTGGAACAGCTTCTTTCTGATGGTCGTGCTGATCTGGATTCAAACCGGTTTTGCGATGGTCATTCTTTCGGCGGCGCTGCGCGGCATCCCCGAAGAAACCGTTGAGGCAGCCGTGATTGACGGTGCCAATCCGTTTCAGATTTTCTTCAAAATCAAAGTGCCGCAAATCATGGGCACCATCGTTGTGGTGTGGACCACAATCACCATCACCGTGTTGAAGGTCTTCGATATCGTGTTCGCCATGACCAACGGTCAGTGGGAAACGCAAGTGCTCGCCAACTATATGTTCGACAAATTGTTCCGCGCCAATGATTGGGGTGTCGGCTCCGCGTCAGCCATGGTCATCATGCTGCTCGTCATGCCGATCCTCGTCTGGAACGTTTACAATGCCCGCAAGGAGATGCGCTGATGACTGCTGCTAGCTCAAAATCCGCGCTCTCATGGGCGGTCAATCTGTCGGTGCTGGCGCTGGTCCTGTTGTGGCTTTTTCCAACAGTGGGCCTGTTCGTCTCATCATTCCGCACCGCCGATCAAATTACCGCATCCGGCTGGTGGTCATCCATGACGTCGGCTGAGCAAATCGTGCAATTGCGCACCGGTGGCCGCGATGTGGCGGTCGAAGAGGGTGGTGTGTTTGTCGTGGAAGGCAATTTGTTGACCGATGGCGAAGACGCGATCGGCGGCGTTGAGATCACCAAGTTCGGTGTGTCGTCACGCGATGTGTCCGCCTTCGACGTGGGCCAAACCGCCGAATTTGACGAACAAACATTGACGCTCAATGCCGATGGCACATACCGCTACACCTCCGTTGAAGATCCGGGCCGTCGCGGCCAGCGCGTATTCGTCACCGCGGTTTTGCCGCCGGACTTTACCACCGATAATTACCAGACCATTTTGTTCAGCGGTTCCGGCCAGGACAATATGGCCAAGGCTTTTTTCAATACGCTGACCGTGACCATTCCCGCGACGATCATTCCGATTGTTGTGGCGGCATTTGCAGCCTACGCCTTGGCGTGGATGGAATTTCCGGGCAGGGCGCTGCTCATTGCGGCGGTTGTCGGCCTGCTCGTGGTGCCATTGCAGCTGGCGCTTATCCCGCTTCTGCAACTGCACAACAATATCGGCATCGGCAAAGGTTATCTGGGGGTGTGGCTCGCCCATACCGGCTTTGGCTTGCCGCTGGCGATTTATCTGCTGCGCAACTACATGGTCGGCCTGCCGCGTGACATCATCGAAAATGCCCGCGTCGATGGTGCGACCGACTTTCAGATTTTCACCAAAATCATCCTGCCGCTGTCGTTTCCGGCTTTGGCATCTTTTGCCATCTTCCAATTCCTGTGGACGTGGAATGACCTGCTGGTCGCCAAAGTGTTCCTGATTGATTCAACCGGCCAAACCACGGTGATGACCAACCAGATCGTCGAATTGCTCGGCACACGCGGCGGCAATTGGGAAATTCTGGCGACAGCCGCCTTCGTGTCGATTGCGGTTCCGCTGCTCGTTTTCTTCGCTCTTCAACGCTATCTCGTGCGCGGCCTGTTGGCTGGCTCGGTAAAATAAGGACCCCCTCTGATGAACGTCATCACAGGCTTTCAACAAGACCAGGCCCCGGGCCTTGTTACCGCCCATGAAACCAACAAGGATTGGTGGCGCGGTGCGGTGATCTATCAGATCTATCCACGCTCGTTTCAGGACAGCAATGGCGACGGTATCGGTGATCTGCGCGGCATCACCCAGCGCCTGCCTTACATCGCGGATTTGGGCGTCGACGCGATCTGGATTTCACCGTTTTTCAAATCGCCGATGCTTGACTTCGGCTATGACGTCTCCGACTACCGCGATGTCGACCCGATGTTTGGCACGCTGGCTGATTTTGATGCGATGATCGCCGAGGCGCACCGCCTCAATCTCAAGGTGATGATCGACCAGGTGCTGTCGCACACCTCCGACCAGCACCATTGGTTCCGCCATAGCCGTCAGGACAAAACCAACCGCTATGCTGATTGGTATGTGTGGGCCGATCCCAAGCCCGATGGTACAGCACCCAATAATTGGTTGTCGATCTTTGGTGGCTCCGCTTGGGAGTGGGATACCAGCCGCCGCCAATATTACCTGCACAATTTTCTGAAGTCCCAGCCAGACCTGAACTTCCACAATCCGGACGTTCAAGACGCGCTGCTGGATGCGGTGCGTTTCTGGCTGGAGCGTGGCATTGATGGCTTCCGGCTCGATACGATCAACTTCTTCTTCCACAACGCAGACCTGACCGACAATCCGGCGCTCAGCGAAGATCGCCGCAACGCCTCCATCGCACCCGATGTGAACCCGTATAATTTTCAGGATCACCTGCACGACAAGAACCAACCGGAAAACATCGCATTCCTGAAGCGTTTCCGTGCGCTACTCGATGAATACCCCGCCGCTGCTGCCGTTGGCGAGGTGGGTGACGCGCAATATGGCTTGCAGATCGTCGCGGACTACACCGCTGGCGATGACAAGATGCACATGTGCTATTCATTTGATTTCCTCGACAGCACGAAGTTGAGCGCTTCGCGCGTTCGCTCGGTGGTGGAAGAGTTCGAGCGGGTTGCGCCCGATGGCTGGTCCTGCTGGGCGTTTTCCAACCATGATGTGGTGCGCCACGCCACCCGCTGGGCCGACCAGGTGGTTGACCGTGAAGGCTTCCTCAAAATGGTGGCCAGCGTCATCATGAGCCTGCGTGGTTCGGTATGTCTGTATCAGGGCGAAGAGCTGGGCCTGACCGAAGCCGTTCTCGGGTTTGAGGATTTGCAGGACCCCTACGGCATTCAGTTCTGGCCGACATTTAAAGGCCGTGACGGCTGTCGCACGCCAATGGTCTGGTCGCACAATGAGGACAATGGCGGCTTCTCCACCGGTAAGCCCTGGTTGCCCGTACCGCTGGAGCACATGACCTCCGCCGCCAGCCTGCAGCAGGGGCGTGACGGTTCGCTGCATGCCCACTACAAAGACATGCTGGCCTTCCGCGCGCGCCATGGTGTGTTTGCCAAGGGTACGATTGAGTTTCACGATGCGCCCGAGGGCATTCTGTGCTTCAGCCGTGCCAATGGCGACGAAAAAATCTTTGTAGCGGTCAACACATCGGAAACCGACGCAACCATGACATTAGCGGATATGGTGGGCGATGGTCTTGCGGATGCGCCGCAAACCGGGGCAAGCCGCGATGGCGCAACGCTGACGCTGCCAGCGCATAGCAGCTACTTCGCAACGCTGAAATAAACTGTTTAACCCCGATCAATGACGGGGCGGGAGGACTGCAATGGCCGAATTGAAACTGACGCAAATCAAGAAAGCCTATGGCAATGTGGAGGTGCTGCACGGCATCGACCTGCACATTCAACAAGGTGAGTTCATCGTCTTTGTCGGCCCTTCCGGTTGCGGCAAATCAACATTGTTGCGCACCATTGCCGGGCTTGAAAGCATCACCGGTGGCACGCTTGAAATCGACGGTCAGGTGGTCAATCAGATCCCGCCATCCCAGCGCGGTATCGCCATGGTGTTCCAGTCTTATGCGCTCTATCCGCATATGACGGTCTACGACAATATGGCGTTCGGCATGCGGCTCGCCAAAACGCCTGCTGCCGAAATCGATGCCCGCGTCAAAAGCGCGGCAAACATCCTGCAGCTTGGTGACTATCTCGACCGCCTGCCCAAGGCGCTGTCCGGTGGCCAGCGCCAGCGTGTCGCGATTGGCCGCGCGATCTGTCGCGACCCGAAGGTGTTTCTGTTTGACGAGCCCTTGTCGAACTTGGATGCGGCCTTGCGCGTTGCCACCCGCATCGAAATCGCCAAGCTCAGCGAAAGCATGCCGGACACGACGATGATCTATGTCACCCACGACCAAGTGGAAGCGATGACGCTGGCAGACCGCATCGTGGTGCTGCGCGGCGGTTATGTTGAGCAGGTGGGAACACCGATGGAGCTTTATCACAAACCAGCCAACCTGTTTGTCGCGCAATTCATCGGCTCACCGGCCATGAATATTTTGCC
>JBAUIL010000057.1:0-10041 GCA_049682915.1 Ahrensia sp.
ATTTGGCCGTAAAAGAGAGCGTATAAAATGCCGCCGATGGAAAGGCCGGCCAGCAGCATGACACCGATTACAGTAATGCTCATGCCTGCACCTCTTCCATGCTGTCGAGCGCATTCGCCAGACGTTCTGTTTCGTTGAAATAACGGGCCCGCTCCCACAATTTGGGACGGCCAATGCCGGTTGATTTATGCGAGCCGATGATATTGCCCTGGGCGTCTTCGCCGGTCATGTCATAGACCATCAGGTCTTGGGTCACGATCACGTCACCCTCCATGCCGATAACCTCGGTGATGTGGGTAATACGACGCGAACCGTCGCGCAGACGCGCGGCCTGCACAATCACGTCGACGGAGCCGACAATGATTTCGCGGACCGTTTTTTGCGGCAGAGAGAAACCACCCATCGCGATCATGGATTCCATACGGCTGAGACATTCACGCGGTGAGTTGGCGTGGATTGTACCCATCGAGCCATCGTGACCGGTGTTCATGGCCTGAAGCAAATCGAAAACCTCAGGTCCGCGCACCTCACCGACGATGATCCGCTCTGGACGCATCCGCAGGCAGTTTTTCACCAAGTCGGTCATGGTGATGGTGCCCTCGCCTTCAAGGTTCGGCGGGCGTGTTTCAAGACGCACCACGTGCGGCTGCTGAAGCTGGAGTTCGGCGGAGTCTTCGCAGGTGATAATCCGTTCGTCGCTATCGATATAGCGGGTCAGACAGTTCAGCAATGTTGTCTTACCGGAACCAGTACCGCCGGAAATAACCACGTTACAGCGGACACGGCCGATGATCTCAAGCAAGGTCGCGCCTTCTCTTGAGATCGACTTGAAATTAACGAGCTGATCCAGGGTCAGCTTGTCTTTCTTAAATTTACGAATGGTCAGCGCGGTGCCATCAATGGCCAATGGCGGCGCAATGACGTTAACGCGGGAACCGTCGGCAAGACGCGCATCGCAGATCGGGCTTGATTCATCAACGCGGCGGCCAACCTGGCTCACAATGCGCTGACAGATCGACAGAAGCTGATCGGCGTCGCGAAACTCGATGCCCGCATCGCGCACTTTGCCATTCACCTCGATATAGGCATGATCGGGTCCGTTGATCATGATATCGGCGATGTCATCACGCGCCAGCAGGGGCTCAAGCGGGCCATAACCCAAGACATCGTTGCAGATATCGTCGAGCAATTCTTCCTGCTCAGAAATCGACAGCGCGTAATTCTTGATGGCGATAATGTCATTGACGATATCGCGGATCTCATCGCGCGCGCTATCCGCGTCCAACTTGGCCAGTTGCGACAGGTCAATCGTCTCGATGAGCGCGGCAAACACTTCGGTCTTGGTTGTATAATAGCCTGTGTCGCGCGATTTACGCGCTTTAACAGGCTCCGACTTTGGTGCTGTTACTTTGTCAATTGCTTTGGAGAGGCTGGGATCAGGTTGCCCCTGCTGTGCAGAAGCTTCTGGCATTGATGCCGGCTTGGGAGCCTCCGCAGCCGGTTTAAAGGCTGACGCATTGTGCGCGTCCATCGAGCCGCCACCGTTTCCAGGAGATGTTGTGCCACGTTTACCGAACATATTTGTTACTCCAATGCGCTCCGAAGGGCGCGAAACTTACTTCTTCTTGAGACGCTCAAGCACGCTTTGCAGACCCGTCTTCGGCTTTTCGACGACCACGCCACGCCCCGTTACAATGTGGGCCAGTTCTGAAATGGTCGTGACAGTCGGGTTTGCCGGATCGCTTTCAGCCAGCATGCGGCCATTATTAGAAGCCGTGCCAAAAAGATGAGGATCGAACTGGATGACAGCCGAAGCCATCATGTTGAGGGGCGCGGTAAAATCCTTGACCGAAATTTCCGGGCGTTTGGGCACATCAACCATGTTGAGCACCAGTTTTGGTTTGAAATCGTTGGGGCGCAATGACTCGATTGTATCGATCAGGTTCTTGGTGTTGCGTAAGCTTGCCAGATCCGGCGTTGCCACGATCACCACCTCATCGGCAGTCGCCAGTGTTTTGCGTGTCCAACCGTTCCAGCTATGCGGCACATCCAGGACGACGGTCGGTGCTGTGCGCTGTGCCGCAGCAATGATGGACTGAAACGCTGTCTCATTGAAGTCGTAGACCCGGTTCAACATGGACGGCGCAGCCAGCAAAGAAAGACGCTCAGCGCATTTTGCCAACAGACGGTCAAGATAGACCTCATCAACCCGCTCAGGCGCAAATACCGCTTCCGCGATGGATTGCGGTGGGTCTTGGTCGAAGTTGATATTGGCCGTGCCGAACGCAAGATCCATATCTGCAACGAGCACTTCGTTCTGGAAAATTGTCGAGATAGACCAACCGACATTGTGCGCGATCGTGGAGGAACCCACACCGCCCTTGGCACCGACAAAGGCAATCGAACGGCCCAGCGGCTCAGCACTTGGATCAACATAAAGCGCAGAGATAACACCCATTAAATCGGCGATCGAAACCGGTGCAACCAGATATTCAGAGATGCCGGATTTCACCAGATCGCGATACAGGTGCACATCATTCTGATGGCCGATAACGACCACTTTCGAGGTCGGGTCACACACCTCAGCCAGTTGGCCAAGCGACGCCATGAGTGAATCACCCGTCTGTGTTGACTCGAGCACGATCAGGTTCGGCGTCGGTGCGGTTTGGTAGAACTCGACGGCCGCCGGGATTCCGCCCATGTAAACACGGGTTTGTGCGTTTGCCATGCGGCGGTCTTCCGACAATCGCTCAATCGGCTTGGCAACACCCTGGGTCTCGCAGAATGCCTGAAGTGTGATGCGGGGCACCGGGCGGACGTTTGACAGCGAATTGATCTCATCAAGCGATGCAGGTGCCGCAGGGACAGCCGGTTGCGCTTGTGTTGCGTCGAACTCTTCGGTGAATGCTGGATCTGACATAACTTACTTTCCGTGGATCAATATTCGACTTCGGATGAAGGCTGCTCTTCGTTTGTCTGGTACCGGTCAATCACGTTTGCACGGCGTTCAGCATCAATAGGTGACGATGCGCGCGGGCCCATCAGATCATTCGGATTCGCGATAATCGCAGCGAGGTTGTTCTGCGTAGAACAGCCGAAATCATGATATTGCGTGTTGTTCGGATTATCGGCCAGGTTCTCAATCCAGTTGCCGCACTCGCCCACCGTTGCGGCAACCGCATGGTAGGACAGGCGCACCGGCGCGGCAGCGCCATGGTGGGATGCGTCATAATTCTGGACCAGAATGTGCGAGCGGCTGACGCCACCTTCTTGAATGGCGGCGATAACATCGTCCCGCACATGCTTCACAGAAGATGAGTTCGGCGCGCCGGCGGGTTCCAACACGATGATTGTACCACCACCGCCACCGGCCAAGCCGCTGGCAAAGGCTGTCACATTGGAAGCCGTCGCGCTGTCAAGGGTCCGTGCGCCGGAGGCGACGGCCACATCGAGCGTTTGCTCTTTCTGGGTAACGACGATGGGGTGTCGTGTCCGATAGTCATCGGAGATTGCACCGACGGTGACGCTGTCAGTCGGCTTGGCACAACCCGCCAGAACGGTGGTGCACATAGCTGCTGCAAGCAATGGCTTGATGGATTTGGCAAACATTGTCCTGCTACTCCGACTTACTTGAAAATGAAACCGACAGCGCCGTGGTAACGGCCGTCCGGTTTGTTGGTTTGAGCTGCGCCATAGATGCGGTTGACGCGACCAAGAAGGTTGCCCGCTGCATCGCTTGAGGCGTTGAAATTGTCTGTTGGGCGACGCAACTCGGCAGCGGCGACCGGGTTCACCAGATATGGCGTGACCAGGATGACCAGTTCGCTTTCGTTGCGAATGAAGTCACGGCTACGGAACAGCGCACCCAGAACCGGTACTTTTGAAAGGCCCGGGAAGCCGTTGACGACGGAGCGAACATCATCACGGATCAAGCCCGCAATCATCATTGAACCGCCCGACGGCAACTCAACAGTCGTGTCCGCCAAGCGCTTGCGCAGGGACAAAATGCCGGTTGCCTGACCCGTTTGGGCACCGACACCGAGGCTTTGGCTGCCTTCGACAGTCGGCTCGGAAACCGATGTGCGGATTTTCAGGGAGATACGGCCGGGCGACAGGACGACGGGTGTGAATTCCAGGCCGATGCCGTAGTCGACTTTCTCGATCTCATACTCGATGCCACCGGTATCGGGATCAACGGTTGAGCCGGTAATCAGGTTGTATTCACCACCAGCGCGGAAGATCGCTTTTTCACCTGAGACAGCGGTCAAGGTTGGCTCAGCCAGCGTCTTCATGACACCGGCTTGTTCCATTGCATTGAAATAAGCGTCGATATCCAACGCACCCAGCGAACCGCCCAATGCGATATCAGAGGCCAATGACAAAGGCTTGCCATAGGCTGCGGCAATGCCCTCATTGATGGCGTTGAAGGAGACACCGCTTGAACTGGTTTTGTTGGCCAGCAGGTTGACACCCAATTGCTTCATCACCGAGCGCTGGATTTCAGCCACGACGACTTTCAGGGTCACCTGGTCGCCGCCGATGATCTCCAACAAGTTGACGATCTGGCTGTCACCGGTTGTCTGAAAAAAGCTGGAACGCTCTGAGGTCGTCGCATCGCCGCCTTTAACAAAGATTTCGGCGAGCTTGGCGGCCTTCGCGCTGGCCTGCGCGGTTTGCACGCGGCCTGTCAGAACGATGTTATCGTTGATGATTTCGGTCTTGATGTCGCTGCCGGGCAAGAAACGCTCCAGATAGCGGTCAAGGCCGGCCACATCGCGCTCAACCTGAAGGTCAAGGCTGACGATCTGATTGCCATTGCGGTCAAACACGAAAATATTGGTGGTGCCAACTTCCTTGCCGAACAAATAGATGCGGCGCGCGGTACGGGTCACAGCATCGGCAACGTCGGGGTTGGCGACAAGAATGTCGTTTGCATCCGCAGGCAGGTCGATGACCAATGATTTATCAAGACCAAGCACGATGCGCTCTGTCTGCCCATTATTCTGGCCGACACGCACAACGCTTTGTGCTTTGGCTTCAGACAGGCCCGGCATGCCGGTAAAGGCCGGTGCAATGAGCACTGTGGCAGCGGCAAGCGCTGTGCAGAGTGAACGTGAGAGGAATTTCTTTTTCATGACTGCTGGTCCATTTTTGGTCGCGGCAGATGTGCGCAAGGAATGTTTGATGAGGCCCGTCATTGTGTGTTCACCGTGGTTGAAGTGCCCGACTTGATGACCGTGACTGAGTTGTTGGACGATGCGCCGGACAAAAGATGCGACGCGTCCTTGCCGTTACCGTCCACCACCACGTCCTGGACAGAGCGCAGTGCCAAGGTCATGCGGTCCGCGATCTGCTGGGCTGCGGTGATGATTTCAGCCTGCTTGGGTGTCAGTTCCAGTGTTGCTGTACGACCGACTTGAACCAAACGGCCCTCTTCATCTTCACGGATTGTCTGGTCAATCGCCAGAACGCGGATGTTTTCGAGGATGGTTTCTGTGACGATGGAGTTGTCCTGCGACAGTGCACGCGTCGTCATGATCAGGTCGACATAGTCATCGGGCAGAATGAAACCACCAGCCGACGTGTCAGCCGCGATTTCGGTTGCGACAGCGCGTTTGCCCGCTGGCAAAATAGAAGACATGAAGCTTTGGTCTGCACCCAAGAGCTTGATCATGCGTACCGGCTCACCTTCCGCGATGGTTGAGCGGACAACGGTATCTTTCAACTCGTTGAGGGCGTCGGGGCGGGTTGACCGTGTAATGAAGTCCGGGCCAACAGCCGCAGATGGCCATTCCTGCCAGCGCATTTGACCGCCCACATTGGAACCGGTGGTCAGCGCGGTGGACGCGATCAGCACCTCATCCAGCTCAATCGCCGGAGCGGTATTTTCAACAATTGGTGCTTGCGGCGCTGGCGCCGTCAAATTCATGGCAACAAAGCCAGCACCTGCAGCGGCCACAACGGCAACACCCAAAACTACAATACGCATCGACATAGCAAAACCCACTTTCCGAATAACTCGGGGAACAACTGGGAACACTTTGCGCGATGATTGGTGTAATTATAGTTAACAGGGTTGGAAGGTTTATAACTAACGAGATGTAAACAGCTGCATGGCGCGCAGAAAACGGCGCTGCACCGCCAAGGGCCTATTTAGCCGCCGACGCTTTGCGCAAACACCCATTGCATGGCCGGTGTCTGCGGGAAGGCCAAAAGACCGCCGAACGCCAAGGCGATGCCATAAGGAATATCTTTTTCCCCAACCAGATGTTTCATGGTCGGGTATGTGCTGGCGACAGTCGCCATGTTGGAGCCGCGAAACAGCACCAGAGCGATGGTCAACATGCCGCCGAAGAAGGTCGCGGTGACCAGATATTCAAACAAAACCGGCGAAAAACCCATCCAAAGACTGGTCGAAGCCAGCAATTTGGCGTCGCCGCCGCCCATCGCATTGATGGCAAACAGCACAAATGTGACCGCCAATACCAAGCCAAAAGCTGCCCAGTGCATGGCAAAGTCATGCATTGACAGCCCGATGAAAGGCGCGGTCAACACGAAAGTCACCATCAAGACCAGCGAAACGCGGTTGGCAATCGTCATGGTCAGCGCGTCCGAGAACGCCGCATAGATCATTGCGAATGGGAAAACGACCATAATGATGGCTGCGATCATGACTTCACTCCGTTTGGTTGACAGCCATATAGAATAAAGCCTTTCAAAAAACGGTTAAGACGGCAGCGATTAGGCCGCGTCGCGCTAAGCAGCGTCTTTGGCTTTGCGCAGCGCGGCAAATTCCTGTGCCGTGGCAGCCAGCATAAACGGATTTGTTTCCAACTCGCGGCCAATGGTGGTTGGAATTGTCGGCTCACCACGTGCGCGCATCGCCAACACTTCTTTCAAGCGCGCGGCGATGGCGCCGTTTTCGGCTCTGTGCGCGGCGGCAAATTCAGCGTTTGAGACCGTATATTCATGCGCCGCATAAACCTCAGTCTGCAGCGGCAAAGTTTTGAGTTTTGCGAAACTGTCAAACATTGTGTCTGCCGTGCCCTCAAACAGCCGCCCGCACCCCATGGGAAACAACGTGTCACCGGCGCAGTAAACACCCGCGTCCGGCAGGTAGTAATTGAGCATGTCCAGCGTGTGGCCGGGCGTGTGCCACACTTCCACACGGTGTTTGCCGAGCGATATTGCGTCACCGCCCGCCACATGCCGGTCAAGGCCCGCAATCGGCACGCGGCTATCCGACGGGCCGAAAACAGTGCAGCCGGTGGCCGCTTTCACTTCCTTGATGGCAGCCACATGATCGTTGTGGTGGTGGGTCACCCAGAGTTGGGTCAAGCGCCAGCCCTCAGCCTCCAACACCTCCAAAATCGGCGCCGCCTCTCCCGCATCCACACAGGCCGTCTCGCCGCTGTCAGCGTCATGAAGGACGATGCCATAGTTTTGCAGCGGACCATGCAGGCGGGTGATTTTGACGGTGATGGACATGGGCGGGCTCCCAGCATTATCAACAGGTAATAACCTAGCTGGTCAGCGACACCAACTTGTCAACCCCAACTGCGCGTTGTTTCGGGTACTACAGTGATCGAAAATCCAAAGCTGAGAGCAGGAAACAGCCAATTGCGCCCCGTCCTTACGTTCACGGAATGGGTCCCGGCTCGCCTGCGGCGTCCGGGATGACTAAATTGGGGACAATTTACCAGGTGCATATTCCACAAGCTAGTCATCCCGGCCTTGAGCCGGGACCCATGCCGTGAAGTTGCGGCTTTTCACTTAAGTCGCCTCTTGAAGCGATCAAGCTGCGTTGAAGTGCCCCGGAATGACGAAACCCGGTGATCGCACCAAACCGTCATTGCGGACGCGAAAGCGATGCGAGACTTAGTGCTGAGAACGTTTGCAACAGACCCTCACCCGACCTCGCTACGCTCGGCCACCTTCTCCCGTAAACGGGAGAAGTATAGGCTCTACCCATCCACCTTGAGCACCTGAATAAACGCTTCCTGTGGGATCTCCACTTTGCCGAACTGGCGCATTTTCTTTTTGCCCTCTTTTTGTTTGTCCAGCAGCTTGCGTTTACGCGTGGCATCGCCGCCGTAGCATTTGGCGGTCACATCCTTGCGCATGGCGGAGATGGTTTCGCGGGCGATTACTTTTCCCCCAATCGCCGCTTGGACAGGAATTTTGAACATGTGGCGCGGGATGAGGTCTTTGAGCTTTTCGCACATCTGGCGGCCACGCTTTTCGGCATTGGCGCGGTGGGTGAGGATCGATAGCGCGTCCACCGGCTCTTCATTGACCAGAATGCTCATGCGCACGAGGTCGCCCTCGCGGTAGTCGGCCAGCGTGTAGTCAAAGCTGGCATAGCCTTTGGAGATCGACTTCAAGCGGTCGTAGAAATCAAACACCACTTCGTTGAGCGGCAGTTGATATTCCACCAGCGCGCGGGAGCCGACATAGCTGAGGCCGGTTTGCACACCGCGGCGCTCTTGGCACAGCTGCAAAATCGCGCCCAGATAATCGTCCGGCGTCATGATGGAGGCCTTGATCCACGGCTCTTCGATCTCGCGGATTTTCATCACATCGGGCATGTCGGCAGGGTTGTGCATGTCGATGGTCGTGCCATCGGTGAGGTTCATTTTATAGACCACTGATGGCGCAGTCGCGATCAGCTCGAGGTCGAACTCGCGGCTGAGGCGCTCTTGGACGATCTCCAGATGCAACAAGCCCAAGAACCCGCAGCGGAAGCCGAAGCCGAGCGCGGCTGAGGTTTCCATTTCAAACGAGAAGCTCGCATCATTGAGCCGCAGCTTGCCCATGGCGGCGCGCAAATCCTCAAAGTCGTCGGCATCGACCGGGAACAGGCCACAGAACACGACCGGTTGGGCGGGCTTGAAGCCCGGCAGCATGTTGGGTGTGGGGCGCTTGTCTTCGGTGATGGTGTCGCCGACGCGGGTGTCGGCCACCTCTTTGATCGACGCGGTGAACACGCCCAATTCGCCGGGACCGATTTCCGGCACGACGACCAGCTTGGGCGTCAACACGCCGACACGGTCAACGGGGTATTTCGCATTCGTGCCCATCATGCGGATGGTCTGGCCGCGCTTCATGGTGCCGTCGATAATCCGCACCAACACGACCACGCCCAGATAGGCATCATACCAGCTGTCAACCAGCAGGGCTTTGAGCGGCGCGTCGCGCGTGCCGCCCTTGGGCGGTGGCAGGCGCTTGACGATGGCTTCCAGCACGTTTTCAACGCCGAGGCCGGTTTTGGCAGAAATCTGCACCGCATCAGACGCGTCAATGCCGATGACTTCTTCGATTTGCTCGGCCACGCGCTCCACATCGGCGGCGGGCAGGTCCACCTTGTTGAGCACCGGCAAAATCTCGTGGTTGTTGTCGATGGCTTGGTAGACGTTTGCCAGCGTTTGCGCTTCCACGCCTTGGCTTGCATCAACCACCAGCAGCGAGCCTTCACATGCCGCCAGCGACCGCGACACTTCGTAAGCAAAGTCGACGTGGCCGGGCGTATCAATCAGGTTCAGCACATAATCCTCGCCATCGGCGGCAGTATATTCCAACCGCACCGTGTTGGCCTTGATGGTGATGCCGCGCTCGCGCTCGATATCCATCGAGTCCAGCACCTGATCCTTCATCTCCCGGTCTTCCAGCGATCCCGTCATCTGGATCAACCGGTCAGCCAGCGTGGATTTGCCGTGGTCAATATGCGCCACGATGGAAAAATTGCGGATGTGTGAAAGCGGTGTCTGTGTCATGACGCTCATATAGAGCCGAATGAAGGAGACGGAAAGCGGAGATTTTGGCGCAGGGGGCGCTTTATCTGCGCGCTATTGCTATTCTTGAAAGCGCCTTTGCAGATGGACACCCAAACCTTGATGTTGTGCGCGGGAACTATGCGGCTCTGAAAAGCAAGATGGGATGAAGTGTCGACTTTGGTCACTTCTTTTTTGCCTCAATTTACCCGTCATTCCGGGACTTGATCCCGGAATCCAGACTGGCGCGATTTTGGCAACCTGCTAGCGC
>JBAUIL010000058.1:0-6376 GCA_049682915.1 Ahrensia sp.
TGATCAGCCGCGATGCCCTGCGCGCAAAAATTCTGGGCAAAGACGTCATCGTCTGCACCATCAAGGACAAGACCGGCAAATATGGCCGTTACCTTGCCGAGATTTATCTCGACGGCACCAACATCAATGCCTGGCTGGTGGAGAACAACTACGCCGAACCCTATGAGGGCGCGGTGCGCGCAGGCATGGTGCAAGTGTGGCCGTGGCCCAGCCCAGCCTATGAATATGCGCCGTTGGAATGAGCGTTTCGGTTTGGCCTAGAAAAGCGTGACTTTCTCGCCCTTATCGAGCCGCTCAACCAAGGCGCGGCACTGGCCGGTCAATTGCGGTTTTTTTGATGACAGGCAGTCTTGCATCGGCTGGCCGTAGCCAACACCCTCGCAGAGTTTCTTGCCGTCATCGCCGCAGGTGCGGATGACTTCGCGCAGGCTTGCTGCGTTGGCGGTGGTGACGCTTGCGAAAATTGCAACAATACCAGCCAGTAAAGGGGCGATGTAAGGTAGCCGTTTCATGGTCTATGCCTTGTGCTGTTTTGATGTTTGTAAAGCAAATCACAGTGACAACAATGTGATTTTGCCGTGTCCAGCTGCTCACGCCATTTTGGCGCATCATTATAAATCAGGAATTTGATATGAAGTTTGCCCATCCTTTGAAAAAACTGGTTTTCGCTGCCGCGCTCACACTTGTCGCTGTGCCGGGCGCTTTGGCTGAAAACTGGATTGTAAAAGACGCGGCGTCATCAGTTTCAACAACGGCGGACCAATTGGTTGGCGCCGTGGAGAAGGCGGGTGCAACGCTGTTTGCGCGGGTTGACCATGCTGCGGGCGCAAAAAGCATTGACGCCGAATTGTCCCCGATGACGATGGTCATGTTCGGCAATCCACGCTTGGGCACGCCCATCCTGCAGGCCGCACCGCGTGCGGGCATCGACCTGCCCATCCGGGTGCTGATTTGGGAGGAGGATGGCGTGACGAAAATCGGCTATCTCGACCCCGCAGCGTTGAAAGCGCGCTATGGCGTGGAAGGTGCCGATGCTGCATTTGACATGATGACGGGTGCCTTGGATAAGTTGACCACGGCGGCAGCCCAATAGGGTTGCTCACTCACCTCACACAAATGTGTATGTGAATGATTGGACGCCCGGCGCGAGTTGCGTCCATATACGCCATCAACACAGGAGCTGTTTCATGATCCGTACGTTTATCCTTGCTGGCGTTATGTCGGCTGCCGCCTTTATCCCCTCTGCTTTCGCTGAAGAAAAATCACTCATCGTGGCCGGTGGGTGCTTCTGGTGTGTAGAAAGCGATTTTGACAAGGTCGCGGGCGTCACCGATGCCGTGTCCGGCTATGCGGGCGGCTCGATGGACAACCCCACCTACCGCGACCATGGCAATCACCGCGAGGTGGTCAAGATCACCTATGATTCCAATGTCACTGACTACAAAACACTGGTGACGACGTTCCTGCGCACGATTGACCCAACCGATGGCGGCGGCCAGTTCTGTGATCGTGGTCGTTCCTATGAGCCTGCGATCCACGCAGCCACACCGGAAGAAAAAGCCGCCGCAATGGAAGCGGTCGCACAAGCCGAAGCGGTGCTTGGCAAAACGTTGGCAACGCCCGTGGAAGGCGAAGTTAAATTCTGGGTAGCCGAAGACTATCACCAGAACTACGCCAAGAGCCAGGAGACGCAATTGACGCGTTTTGGTGTCATCACCCGTGCAGACGCCTATGTGCGCTATCGTGAAGCCTGCGGGCGCGACAAACGGGTGAAAGCGGTATGGGGCGATGAAGCGTATAAGGGTGTCGACAAAGCATCCAGCTAGGCCCTTTCAGAAGCTGAAAATGTGAAAAAGCGCGGGAAACCGCGCTTTTTTTGTGCGCAGGGGAACCTATCTTTGTCTCCAGACTTGTCTGTGTCATAATACAGATACATTTTTCAGCGAAACGATGGTTGACCACCATTGGGAACGTGACCATGGAAACAAATCCCGCACTGAGCGCCTTTACAAATAATCTTGTCGATGACGAATTGCGTTCTGTACTCGGCCCCAATCCGCATATTGTGGACCAATTGATCGCTGAGCGGGGCATCACATTGGTCAAGCATCCGCTTTGGCCGCTCATGCGGCCCGTCTTGTTTCCGGCGCTGGGCTACAAAAAAGCGGTCCATATGGCGGACGCCGTGGCTGAAATGAGCGGTGCGGATGCGTTTCAATATGTCAGCGATTTGCTGAAGCTGAATGTTACCGTTTCAGGCAAGCATCATTTGCCGCGCGAGGGTGGTTTCATTCTCGTGTCCAATCATCCGACGGGCATTCCAGACGGCATCGCCGTATTTGATATGATCAAGGATGTGCGCGATGACCTGGTTTTCTTCGCCAACCGGGACGCGGTGCGGGTCAATCCGCGCCTGTCGGAGATCATC
Source organism: Ahrensia sp. (assembly GCA_049682915.1). Lineage (GTDB taxonomy): Bacteria > Pseudomonadota > Alphaproteobacteria > Rhizobiales > Rhizobiaceae > JBCDLI01. The sequence goes on from JBAUIL010000058.1 coordinate 2,429, forward strand.
ATTCCGGTGGAATGGCGCAATACCGAAAAAACCCACGCAAAGAGCCGCGAGACTTTGGTGCGTACAAATCGCGCGTTCAAAGACGGGAGCGCCATTGCGCTGTTTCCATCGGGGCGGATTTCCTATTGGCACGGAGATGGCCTCAAGGAGCGGCCTTGGCAGGCCACCGGCATTCAATTGGCCAAGCGTTACAATGTGCCAATCGTGCCGATGCACATGAGCGCGCGCAATTCATGGCTGTTCTATCTTTTATCACACCGCAACCCAGAACTGCGGGACATGACGGTGTTTCATGAGTTGCTGAATAAAAAAGGTAAATCGTTCGAGATGACAATTGGCGCGCCTATACTGCCGGACGCGCTAGACGGCGATGTGCAAGACCTGACCAAAAAGCTGCAGGCGCATTGCGAGCATACGTTGAAAGCGCAGCCCGATGCGGTATTTGCCGGTTAACGATCAACTGCCAACTGAAACCAACAAAAGCCCTGCTCGTGGAGCAGGGCTTTTGCGTTTCGTCGGTCAACCTAAAGCATATTGGGAGGCAAATAGCCGGCTGACTGATATAGGCCGTGTTGTATATGCAGGGATCGGCCTGCACACACCGCTTGGGTCGGTCCGTTCTTAGCGGTCGCTAGAGCGGAAAGACTTGGAGACGATTTTCTTTTGACCATCTACAATCATGTAGCGAACATTTGCTTCGCGACCGTTGATGCGCTCGATGCCCGTGAACACTTGGCCACCGGAAACAGCGGAGCCGATTGACGCGGTTGGCTCGCGGTCCAAGCCGGTGCCACCGAACAGGGTCTGTGGATTTGAGTTGAATACGCGTACGTCGCCGTTGGAGCTGGATGTATCGGCTGCATGGGCAGCGCCGGCGATCAGTGTTGCAACAGTTGCGAGTGTGAGCATGAGAGTTTTCATTTTTATGTTCCTTCAAGATTGGGTTTCAGTTGGTTTCAGTTGGTTTCAGTTTTGTGTTGGCGGCGCTTGTTTGTTTTTGATTGCGTCGTCCGGTGAACCATAAATGCGCTTTTGCCTGCACACATACAAATCACGCGATTGCGAGGCGGGGGTGACGGATGTGTGACATGTGATCGATGTGATGGAGCGGCGGTGAGCCAAAAACCGTGACAGATCAAGGCGTTAAACCGTTTCTACTGGTCTCACACGGGGCCGATTATCACGAAGCCTATCACGTCGCGTGAACGGCCAGTTGATCAAAACGGGCTGATTTTCTTGTATTGGGGCATGAAAAAACCCGCCGCAGCAATGCCGGGCGGGTTTTATTGGTTTCTTGAATGTGGCTGTTAAGCGATGGATTGGCCGGTTTTCGCCCAATCAGCCATGAAGGCTTCCAGGCCTTTGTCAGTCAGCGGGTGTTTGACCAGTGCTTTCAGCGTTGCCGGTGGTGCGGTCACCACATCAGCGCCGATCAGCGCGCATTCCTTGACATGGTTGACGGTGCGCACCGACGCGCCGAGGATCTCGGTCGCAAAGCCGTAATTGTCGTAAATGGTGCGGATTTCACCAATCAGTTCCATGCCGTTGATCGCCATGTCGTCCAGGCGCCCGATGAAGGGTGAGATAAAGCTTGCGCCCGCTTTGGCCGCCAGCAAAGCCTGATTGGCCGAAAAACACAGCGTGACATTTGTTTTGTGGCCAGCCGATGTCAGCGCCTTGCATGCTTTCAAACCGTCCAGCGTTAGCGGCAGCTTGATGCAGACATTATCGGCGATTTTGGCCAGCACGGCGGCTTCTTTCATCATGCCGTCATAGTCCATGGCGGTCACTTCCGCGGATACCGGGCCGTCAACCAGGGCGCAGATTTCCTTGGTGACTTCAAGAATATCACGGCCTGACTTGAGGATGAGTGAGGGGTTGGTGGTCACGCCATCAACCAGACCCAGATTGTTCAGCTCGGTGATTTCCGCGATGTCTGCTGTGTCGACGAAGAATTTCATGATGACTCCCGTTATGCTTGAATGCCGATTGGCCTTTCCCTTATCGCAATCGGGCGGCAAGGTCACGACCTGATGATCGCCGATTCGCTTTTTCAAACAGACACGGTGCCGGTGCTGGTGCCCACGCCGTCGCCGGTTGGTTACACCTATGGTGTGCCGCCCGGGATGTCGGTTGTGCCCGGCTCTATTGTGCAGGTGCCATTGGGCTCACGCATGGTGGCGGGTATCGTCTGGGATGACGAGGGTTCCTCGCCGCACCTTGACCCCAAAAAGCTGCGGATGATTGCACAGCTGTTTGATTGCCCGCCCGTCAGCGCCGATATGCGCCGGTTTATTGATTGGGTGGCGCGCTACACGCTGAGTGCGCCGGGCATGGTGGCACGCATGGTGCTGCGCGTGCCTACCGCTTTTGACCCCGAGCCGCCGGTTGCCGGATTGGAAGTCACCGGCAATCAGCCTGAGCGGATGACCGATGCGCGCAGCCGCGTGTTTGAGACGCTGTCTGAAACCGGCATGCGCATGTGGACCAAGTCGGGCCTTGCGCACGCCAGCGGGGTGACGCCCTCGGTGGTGGAGGGGCTGGCAAAAGCGGGCGCGTTCCGGCCCATCACCTTGCCGCCGCAGCCGGTCGTCGCGCCGCCGGACCCGGACTATGAAGAGCCACGGCTCAATGAGAGCCAGCAAAGCGTTGCCGATGCGTTGGTCGAGGCGGTGGCGGACGACTGTTTCAGTGCCACGCTCATCGATGGTGTTACGGGTTCCGGCAAGACCGAGGTCTATTTTGAAGCGATTGCCGAAGCGCTTCGGCGCGGCAAGCAGGTTTTGGTGTTGCTGCCGGAAATCGCTCTGACGCAGGCATTCCTCGAACGGTTTCATGACCGCTTCGGTGCGCCGCCTGCGCCATGGCATTCTGACTTACCTCCGAAAACGCGGGAGCGGGTGTGGCGGCAAGTGGCGGACGGCTCAGTGCGGGTGGTGGCGGGCGCGCGCTCAGCACTGTTTTTGCCGTTTAAAGAGCTTGGTCAAATCATCGTCGATGAAGAGCATGACGCTGCCTACAAGCAGGAGGATCGTGTTTATTACAATGCGCGCGACATGGCGGTGGTGCGCGCCCATCAGGGTGATTTTCCGGTGACGCTGGTTTCCGCTACGCCGTCGGTCGAGACCTTGTATAATGCGCAGGCCGGGCGCTATCGCCATTTGGTATTGCCGGAGCGTTTTGCCCAGGCCGCGATGCCCGACGTTAAAACCATCGATATGCGCAAAAGCCCGCCCGCGCGTGGCGGGTTTTTATCGCCCGCGCTGCTGGAAGCAATGAGTGAAACGCTCGCGCGCAAAGAACAGTCATTGCTGTTTCTCAACCGGCGCGGCTATGCGCCGTTGACCTTGTGCCGGGCCTGCGGGCACCGGTTTTCGTGCGACAATTGTTCGGCCTGGCTGGTGGAGCACCGGTTCCGCCGTCAGCTGCAATGCCATCATTGCGGCCACCATGAACATGTGCCGGAGAGTTGCCCGGAATGTGGCACATTCGATCATCTGGTGGCGTGCGGTCCCGGTATTGAGCGCATCGCCGAAGAAACGCTGGCGCATTTTCCCGAGGCCCGCGTCATCGTCTTGTCGTCGGATATGGTTGGCGGCGTCAAGCGTCTGCGGCTGGAGATGGAAGCCATCGCCAAGGGGGAAGCCGATATTGTGATCGGCACGCAACTGGTCGCCAAGGGCCACAACTTTCCGCTGATGACCTGCGTCGGCGTGGTGGACGCGGATCTGGGCCTTGCCAATGGCGACCCGCGTGCGGCGGAACGCACGTTTCAATTGCTCAGTCAGGTGACGGGTCGCGCGGGGCGCACGGGCCGTCAATCGGTTGGCCTTATTCAGACCTTCCAGCCGGACCATCCGGTGATGCAGGCTTGCGTGCAGCGCGATGCGGCGGCGTTTTTTGACGCGCAAATTGCCGAGCGTGAACGTGGCGCGATGCCGCCTTTTG
>JBAUIL010000059.1:0-21888 GCA_049682915.1 Ahrensia sp.
CGGATCACCAAAATGGTGTATTCGTCGATCCCCTCGGCGGGATCATCTATCCGCTTGTGATAATCTTCCGGACCGTCAAACACCACGACCTTGCCTTCAAACGCATCGGGATCATCGGCGTTTTGCAAGTAGCGCTCACGGAATTCCTGGCTGATCACGCTCACCTTCATGATGGCGCTGTCAAACAGATTGCCTTTCAAGTGCAGGAACCCGGCCTTGTCGACCATGGCATTGCCGACGGGGCGGATCACGTCATCATTGGCAATCGTCACATCTTTGCAATTGTTACCGATGGTTGCGCCATTGGCAGTAAGCGCATCGGGGTGGGGCAGCAAATTATTGCGCATCAGTTCAGCGACAACGGCGGGCACCCCGCCCGCGCGGTGATAGTCTTCGCCGAGATATTTGCCCGCCGGCATCAGGTTGACGAGCAGCGGCACATTCAAACCCACCGCCTGCCAGTCATCATTGTTGAGTGGTACGTTGAGATGGCGTGCAATGGCGTTGAGATGGATCGGCGCATTGGTCGATCCGCCGATAGCGGAGTTGACCGCAATCGCATTTTCAAACGCTTGCCGCGTCATGATATCGGATGGCTTGAGGTCTTCATGCACCATGGCGACAATGCGCTGACCGGTCATATAGGCCATCTGCCCGCGTTCGCGGTACGGCGCAGGGATGGCCGCCGCACCGGGCAATTGCATGCCCAGCGCTTCGGCGAGCGAGTTCATCGTGGTGGCCGTGCCCATTGTGTTGCAATAGCCGACCGAAGGGGCAGACGCCGCCGCAGCATCCATGAATTGGTCGTAGTTGATCTCGCCCGCCGCCAATTGTTGGCGCGATTTCCAGATGACCGTGCCCGAGCCAGCGCGCTCACCATTGTGCCAGCCATTCAGCATCGGCCCGACCGAGTGGGCAATCGCCGGAATGTTGACGGTCGCCGCTGCCATCAGCAGGGCAGGGGTGGTCTTGTCGCAGCCAATGGTCAGCACCACACCATCCAGCGGATAGCCGTAAAGGACCTCGACGCAGGACAGATATGTCAGGTTTCGATCCAGCGCCGCAGTGGGTCGCTTGCCGGTCTCCTGGATCGGATGGACCGGAAACTCCAGCGGCACACCACCGGCGGCGATGATGCCGTCGCGCACCCGCTTGGCGAGTTCCACATGGTGCCGGTTGCAGGGTGACAAATCGGAGCCCGTTTGGGCGATGCCGATGATCGGTTTACCCGATTGAAGCTCCTCACGGGTGATGCCGAAATTCAGATAGCGCTCCAAATAAAGCGCGGTCATCTCCGGATTGTCCGGATTGTTGAACCATAGCTGGCTGCGCAAAGTTGTCTTGGTGTCACCGGTCATGAAATGTCTCCTCGATGCAAAGGCGTATGGCAGCAATCGCATTCAATCAAGAGCCGATGTCACCGCATCAGTTTTTGACGTATACGTCAAAGCTGTTGTGCCTCTTGTAATTATGATGCAGACTATCGTCTAAGAGGGGTGTGGCTGTCACCTGCAGGCATCAATAAAATAACGATATTGCGACGCACGCTCATGGGAGGAGCTTATGTCAGAGAAATTGAAAACCGCCGTGGCGACCGGAGATAAGCCTTGGCTTGCGTCCTATCCGGACGGTGTGCCCGCGCAAATCGGACCGTTGGAGCACGCCAATCTTGCGGGCTTGCTGGAGGCTTCCTTCGCGCGTTACCCCAACCGCACCGCGTTTACCTGCATGGGCAAGTCGATCACCTATGCTGAACTGGACAAGGCATCGGCAGTTTTCGCCGCGTATCTTTTGTCACTAGGGCTCGAAAAGGGTGACCGCGTCGCGTTGATGATGCCGAACATTCTGCAATATCCCGTCGCCATGGCAGGCGTGCTGCGGGCAGGGTTGACCGTGGTCAACGTCAATCCGCTCTACACCGCGCGCGAATTGGAGCACCAGCTCAACGATAGCGGCGCCAAAGCAATCGTCATCCTGGAAAACTTCGCCGTCACACTACAGGTCCTTGTCGGCAAAACCCAAGTTAAACATATGATCGTCACCGCCATGGGCGACTTGATGGGCTTCAAAGGGCACATCGTCAATTTCGTGGTGCGCAAGGTCAAAAAAATGGTGCCTGCCTGGTCGTTGCCAGGCCATACCGCCTTCAAGAGCGTGATGGCAAACGGGGGCGCTTCCTTCACACCCCACGAAACCAACCATGATGATATTGCCTTCCTGCAATATACCGGCGGTACCACCGGCGTGTCCAAAGGCGCGACGCTCACCCACGCCAATATTCTGGCCAATGTGGCGCAGTCCAAGGTTTGGTTTGAGGTTGGCTACCGCAAAAAGGGTAAGCCGGAAGAACCAAACTTCGTTTGCGCCCTGCCGCTCTACCATATTTTCGCGCTCACGGTGAACGCCTTCGTCGGCATTGAAGAAGGCGGCAATAATCTGTTGATCCCGAACCCGCGCGATATTCCGGCCTTCGTCAAAGAGTTGGAAAAATTCGAGTTCCATTTCTTCCCCGGCCTCAACACGCTGTTTAACGGGCTGATGAACAATGCTGAATTCCGCAAACTGGATTTTTCTAACCTGCGCATGACGTTTGGCGGCGGCATGGCGGTGCAAGGCCCGGTTGCGGACCGGTGGGAAAAGCTGACCGGCTGCATCATTACCGAAGGTTACGGCCTGTCGGAAACCTCGCCTGTGGCTACCGGCAACCGGCTGGACGCGGACAGCTTCACCGGCACAATCGGCTTGCCAATGCCCTCAACCGACATCGCCATCCGCGACGACGATGGCGATGATGTTGCGCTGGGCGAGGTGGGTGAAATTTGCATTCGCGGGCCGCAAGTCATGGCAGGCTATTGGAACCGCCCCGATGAGACCGCCAAGGTGATGACCGCAGACGGCTTCTTCCGTTCCGGCGACATGGGCTTCATGGATGCGAACGGCTTCACCAAAATCGTTGACCGCAAGAAGGACATGATTCTCGTGTCCGGCTTCAACGTCTATCCCAATGAAATCGAAGAGGTGGCTGTCGGCTGCGAAGGTGTTGTTGAAGCCGCTGCAATTGGCGTGCCCGATGAGCACTCCGGTGAGGCGGTCAAATTGTTCGTTGTGCGGTCAGACCAGAGCGTCACAGAAGATACGGTCAAAGCCCATTGTAAGACGGGGCTTACTAATTACAAACGACCCAAATATGTCGAGTTTCGCGACGAGTTGCCAAAAACCAATGTCGGCAAAATTTTGCGTCGCGAATTGCGTTAGCAATCAACAAGTGAACATCTAAATAACCGCCCGGCGCAGTGCCGGGCGGTTTTTTGTTGTTGTGTTGGCGCTAGCCCCGGCATGTGTCAAAACAACGCCATGGAGAATCATTGATGAACAGTGCGACGCTGCTCACCATTGCTGTGGTTATGTTTGGCGGCATGTTGCTGTCCACGCAGGGGCCGATCAATGCCAATTTAGGCCGCATGGTCGGCGATCCGATTGCCGCTGCAATGATCTCTTTCGGGGTTGGCATGGTCATTTTGGTGGTGGCGACCCTTGCGCGCGGTGCCGTACCGTCGATCACCACGCTTGTTGCCTTGCCGTGGTGGGCTTGGGTTGGCGGTGCGCTGGGCGCGTACTATGTGTTTGCTATTTTGTGGGCAGTGCCGCGCGTCGGCGTGCTAACCGTGGCCACTGCAACCGTGTTCGGACAATTGGTAATGGCGATGGTGCTGGACGCCATTGGTGCTTTTGGTGTGCCTGTGCAGCCGATCAGCTGGCAGCGCCTGGCTGGTGTCGGCATGGTTTTGGGCGGAGTTGTGTTAACGCGGGTTTGACAAAGTTGGCCGATGTAAGCCACGCCCTTGAAATAATGTATGACGGGAATTTGAAATGACTGATATCACGCGCGATCAAGCCATCGCTTCACTGAAACAACACGCGCAATACACTGCGCCCGTCGACATGCGTACCGCCTTTGCGGACGACGAAAACCGTTTTGACACCCATCATGCGCGGCTCGATGATGTGCTATTGGACTGGTCAAAATGCCGTGTCAACGCGGATACGATCAATCTGCTTGAGGGGCTGGCTGCTGTGAGTGACGTCGCAAAAAAGCGCGACGCGATGTTTGCCGGTGCGATTATCAACACCACCGAAGGCCGCGCTGTGCTGCACACCGCGCTGCGCAACCGTGCCAACACGCCGGTGATGGTCGACGGTGCGGATGTAATGGGCGACATCAACGCGGTGTTGGACGCCATGGCCAAGTTCACCGATGCCGTGCGCGATGGCTCCATGGTGGGGTCCACCGGCAAGCCGATCACCGATGTGGTCAATATCGGCATTGGCGGCTCGGACCTTGGCCCGGCCATGGCGGTCAAGGCGCTGGCACCTTACCATGACGGGCCAATGGCGCATTTCGTCTCCAACGTCGATGGGGCAGACATTGCCGACACGCTGGAAGCGCTGGACCCGGAAACCACGCTGTTCATCATTGCCTCCAAGACTTTTACCACTATTGAAACCATGACCAACGCGCAAACCGCGCGCGACTGGCTGGTGAGCAAATTGGGCGACGATGCCGTGGGCAGCCACTTCTGCGCGGTTTCCACCGCACTCGATAAGGTCGCCGCTTTTGGCATTGCCCAAGACCGTGTGTTCGGTTTTTGGGATTGGGTCGGTGGCCGCTATTCCTTGTGGGGTGCGATCGGCCTGCCGATCATGCTAGCCATTGGCGCGGAGCAATTTGGTCGGTTTCTGGATGGCGCGCACGCGATGGACAATCACTTCTGCAGCGCCGAGACCGCTCAAAACCTGCCCATGATGATGGGCCTGTTGGGTTGGTATCACCGGGTCGCCTGCAACTACGCATCGCGCGCGGTGATCCCCTATGATCAACGTCTGGCGCGCCTGCCCGCCTATTTGCAGCAGCTGGACATGGAGTCCAACGGCAAGGGCGTGACCATGGATGGCGCAACCACGATGGAGCCGACCGGTCCCGCCGTGTGGGGTGAGCCGGGCACCAATGGTCAGCACGCATTCTTTCAATTGCTGCATCAGGGCACCGACATCATTCCGGTCGAATTCATCATCGGTGCCAAGGCCCATGAAGACGATCTGCAGCACCATCAGGATTTGCTGATTTCCAACTGTCTTGCGCAGTCGGAAGCCTTGATGAAGGGCCGCACGCTGGAAGAGGCGGCTGACCAATTGCGCGCCAAGGGTTTGGATGAGGCTGAGGTCGAGCGCCTGGCCCCGCATCGTGTGTTCACTGGCAACCGCCCGTCCATGACAATTGTGCACAACACGCTTGACCCCTATGCGCTGGGCCGCCTCATCGCGCTTTATGAACACCGTGTATTTGTGGAAGCGCAGCTTTACGACATCAACGCGTTTGACCAATGGGGTGTCGAGCTGGGCAAAGAACTTGCCACCGCATTGCTGCCGGTCGTGCAAACCGGCGAAGGCATGGCCGGGCGTGACAGCTCAACGGTGGGTTTGGTCAAGCACATCAGAGGCGCATAAGGCGTCTCGCACATCTTATCACACCGCCCTCACAGCTTGCGTCATCCTCGGGCTTGGCCCGAGGATCCAGCGTTACGCCATCGTGACCGATGATTGAGAGCCAACCCCGGGACAAGCCCGGGATTGGCGGTTGATTTAAGCCGCTTGGCTGGCTTTGTTGGGCCGGCGGCCGCGGAATGCTTTGCGCGGCTTAGTGCGTGCACCGGCAGGCTTTGCCTCCGACTTGACGCCCTCATAGCCTTCGGCTGCCTCGTGCGCGGGATGCAGGCCTGGACGCTTTGGCGCGCCGGGCTTGGCGGCACTGCTGCCGGAGCGACGACGGCCGCCGCCACGCTTTTCATCGCCACCGCTTTTCTTGCGGCTATCGCGTTGTGGTGCGGGCGTGTCCTTCGGACGGATATCGCGGAACCAGCCCGGCGCATCGGCCATTGGGTCACCGTGATGTTCGTTGATCCGCTCGATCTTCATCTTCAAGAGTTTTTCGATCTCGCGCAGCAATTTCTGCTCTTCCTGTGCGCAGAACGCAATCGCGGCACCATCGGCACCAGCGCGTGCTGTCCGGCCGATGCGGTGGACATAGACGTCAGCCACTTCCGGCAGATCATAGTTGAACACATGGGTCACACCGGGAATGTCGATGCCGCGGGCGGCAACGTCTGTCGCCACAAGAATGTGGATTTGACCGGCCTTGAAATGGTCCAGTGCGCGGGTGCGCTGGCCCTGGCTTTTGTTGCCGTGGATGGCCGCGCAGCCATAGCCGTATTTTTCCAGATCGCGCACAAGCCGGTCCGCGCCATGCTTGGTGCGGGTAAACACGATGGCATGCGGCTTGACCAACTGGCTCAACACCGCGCGCAGGCGTTTGGCTTTGTCCGGGCGTTCCACCATGTAGATCGACTGGTCAACCTTATCGGCAGCTTTGCCGGGCGGTGTCACTTCGATGCGCACAGGGTTGGTCAAAAAGTCTTTCGACAATGCCGAGATGTCTTTTGGCATGGTGGCCGAGAACATAGACGTCTGGCGCGCGGTTGGCAGCGCTTTGGCAATGCGGCGCAAATCATTGATAAAGCCGAGATCCAGCATTTGGTCGGCTTCGTCCAGCACCAGAAATTTGACCTCTGTCAGCTTCATGGATTTGCGCTGCATGTGGTCCATCAGGCGGCCCGGCGTGGCGATCAGAATATCGGTGCCCTTGGCGAGCTTCTGCGCCTGCATGTTGATGGATTGACCACCAACCAGAAGGCCGATTTTCAACGGTGATTTTTTAGCAAAGCCCCGCAGGCTGGTGGCAATCTGGGTCGCCAGCTCACGCGTTGGCGCAAGGATCAGCGAGCGCACCATATGGGGCTCCGCCAAAAGCGGGTCACGCAGCAACTGGTCGATCAGCGGCAGGCCGAACGCGCCGGTTTTGCCGGTGCCGGTTTGGGCAAGGCCCATAATATCTTTGCCCTGCAGCACCACCGGAATGGCTTGCGCTTGAATCGGGGTAGGGGTGTCAAACTCCATAAATTTCAGGGTTTGGACGAGGGACCGTGCAAGGCCCATATCTTCAAAACTGGTCAAATGACGCATCTTTCATGCAAAACGGCATGCCAATCATCGCCTGATGATCGGCACATTTTTCGCGGTTAAACCCCCGCGTGAAATGGGATTAGGGTAAGGTTGTCCGACTATGCCGGTGGATCACACAGAACCACACAAAAGGCATGCGACCGCTCACGCGTCAGCCATCGAATGATGCCTATGTGCTATGTTGCAGCGCAAAAGTCAAGGTGAGTGTTTTATTAGCAAACTGTCATTCCGGCCCCCAACCCTTAGTCATCCCGGGCGAGCGAAGAGAGACCCGGGACCCATGCCGTGAAGCCATAGTTTGCACAGTTGCTGCCAAGCGAAACCAGCACGGCATGGGTCCCGGCTCAAGGCCGGGATGACTAAGTGGTATAGGCGTAAACCTTACCCCGTCATTCCGGCACTCGTTGCCGGAATGACGGGGTTCAAGCCGGGTATGGAATTTTAGGACTGGCAGCGCCCTCTCTGACATCGTCATCCTCGGGCACCGTTCCGGGAATCCAGTCATCGCAAATACAGCAGGCATTCTGGATCCTCGGGACAGTGCCCGAGGATGACGGTGGAGGGATGGTGCGGAACCTACGCCCACCGCGTCATTCCGGCACTCGTTGCCGGAATCCAGAGCTTCCGCCGAGTCTGGATACCGGGAACAAGTCCCGGTATGACGACCGAGGTTTGGCTTCAATATTTGACTGATCCTCTCCCGCCCTCAAACCAGCTCCGCTGCCGCCACCCCCAACCGGAACGATTGCTGTGTAGGCGATGATGGCTCGCACAGTTGTTGAGGTTGTGGTGGGGTGGATAAGGTTGCTGAGCGATTGTGAACGGCAGCTATGCGGACGAAGTTGTGTTCTAGACGAGACGGAATTCAACGTGGATGTTCTCTTCTTCCCGCGCTTCTCTAAACACAGCTTGAATACGAGGCAACAAGACGGAGACTGTTTTCGGCACTTTATCGTGACCCACTACCTCGATTGAGTATGGCGGTCGCAATCCATTTATATCACTCGTTATGCTTTCCCACAGTGCATCTAAGTTGCTTCCGTGCCAGTCTGGAGCATCTAAGGTCAAAAGCAATCGCCGATAGATGTCGTCGGTAGTCACACAATCAGAAACATCAACTTTCAAAGTCTGCATTTGGCGACATTCGCACATAAAGAAAGCTGCGACTATAGGCTCAAATCTGACGTCGTCATTCTCGGGCCCCGTCCCGAGAATCCAGTTATCGCAAGTACGGCAGGCATTCTGGATCCTCGGGACGGTGCCCGAGAATGACGGTGGAGGGATGGCAACCTTCCCACCGTCATTCCGGCACTTGTTGCCGGAATCCAGAGTCTGATCCGAATATGGACTTTAAGAACGGTCGCGCATGCCGATGGAGCGTGTTTGCCCATTTGCGCGTTTGTTTTCAGTCTCCAACGACGACCAGTCTGGATTCCGGGGACAAGCCCCGGAATGACGGAAATTGAGAGCACGCGCACCACACTCTTTCACCGTCATCCTCGGGACGTTGCCCGAGGATGACGACAAGATAGTAGCGAAAACAAAAAACCTGCCAGCGTTTCCACTGGCGGGTTTTAATCGTCGAAATGTAAAGCGCTGTCTTACACCAGCGCCTTCATCATGGCGCGCACATCGTCGGCGATGTCCGCGTCTTTCAGGGCCATTTTGATGTTGGCTTCGATGAAGCCCATTTTGTTGCCGCAATCGTAGGTTTCGCCGGCAAACGGCACGCCGTGGAATTTTTGGGTTTCCATCAGCGTCAACATCGAGTCGGTCAACTGGATTTCACCGCCTGCGCCCGGCTCTTGGGTCGACAGTTTTTTCATCACCTCATTGTCGAGAATGTAGCGGCCATTGAGGAAGAAGTTCGACGGCGCGGTGCCTTTTTCGGGCTTTTCCACCATGCCGGTGATCTCGAATGATTTTTCGTCTTTGGCACCCATCGACACGATGCCGTAATTATGGGCCTGGTCCGGTGCGCATTCTTCAACTGACACCACATTGCCGCCTTTGGCATTGTAGACATCCATCATCTGGGCAAGGCAACCGCGCTCACCGTTCATCAGCATGTCCGGCAGCAGCACGGCAAATGGCTGGTCGCCCACCACATCGCGCGCGCACCACACCGCATGGCCAAGGCCAAGCGCGCCTTGCTGGCGGGTAAAGGTCATGGAGCCCGCGCGCGGGGTTTGGCTGCGCACATTTTCCAAAATCTTGGCTTTGGAGGGGCCGCGCGCTTCCAGTGTTTTTTCCAGCTCAAAAGCGACGTCGAAATAATCTTCAATGACCTGCTTGTTGCGGCCTGTCACAAAACAAATGTGCTCAATGCCCGCTTCCATGGCTTCATCGACGATGTATTGAAGCATCGGGCGGTCGACGATGTTCATCATTTCTTTCGGCACAGCCTTGGTGGCGGGCAAGAAACGGGTGCCGAGACCGGCGACGGGAACGACTGCTGTTTTGATGGGTGTAGGCAAGGTGCTTCTCCGATGAATTTCCTTTGAAGACGCCTTAGCGTAATAAACTTACCAAATTCGTTAGATGAATCCGCAAATGGACCAAGTCACGACAAAAATTACCCTGCGGCGCTCGGTTGAATGTGGCAATGAGCTTGCTAGACCCGCCCTCAAACAGGAATCATCCAATGGATCTGTCTAAACTTGCCGGTGATTTGCAGCCCGTCATGCGCGCGGCGGGCGATGAAATCCTGCGGATTTACGACCTCGGCCCGGATGCCGACTTCAAAGAAGACGGTACACCTGTTTGCGCGGCAGACCGCGCGGCGGACCGCATCATTCTGGCGGCCTTGGCAGATCTCGCGCCCGATATCGCTGTGGTTTCCGAAGAAAACGCCGCCAGCCACGCGATGACGCCGCCGGAGAGGTTTTTTCTGGTTGATCCGTTGGACGGCACCAAGGAATTCCTCAAGCGCGACGGCAAGGGCGCCTACACGGTCAACATTGCGTTGATCGAGCATGGCGCGCCGATCATGGGGCTGGTCTATGCTCCCGCCTTGGACCGGCTGTTTGTTGGTGTGGTTGGCGAAGGTGCCCAAGAAATTGCGGGCGGGTCGACAACCGCCATCACCTGCCGGTCACGGCCGGCATCGCCGGTGGCGGTGGCCAGTGCATCGCACCGCGATCCGCAGACCGACCAATGGCTTGCCGACAATCGTATCGCAAAGACGATTTCCATCGGCTCATCATTGAAGTTCTGCCTGGTCGCGGCAGGCGAAGCGGATCTCTATCCGCGCTTTGGGCCAACCATGGAATGGGACACCGCAGCGGGCGACGCGGTGCTGCGCGCCGCCGGTGGCCAGGTCACCAATCCTGATGGCTCACTTATGGTCTATGGCAAGGCGGACTACCGCAATGGCGCGTTCATCGCGTCCGGTGCGGCCTAAGCGGCACAGGCCTGGCAGGTCCCGCGCAGTTCGATGGTGGATTGCGCCAGCGTGAAGGCGTGGCGTTTTGCGGTGGCCACCAACTCGCTAGCAAGCGCCGCATCGTCGATTTCCGCCACTTCGCCGCATCTATCGCAAATCGCAAACGCAACCGTCTTGTGGCCGCTGCAATCGGGGTGGCTGCACGCGACAAACGCATTGATGCTTTCCAGCCGGTGCACCATGCCAGACGCGACCAGCTTGTCGAGCGCGCGATAGACCTGCGGCGGTGCGCGAAAACCGGCATCGCGCAACTGGTCCAAAATCGCATAAGCGCTCATCGGCGCTTTGGAGCCGCTCAGCGCCTCCATCACCAAAGCCTGATTTTTGGTCAGCGATGAAACATCAGCTTTCGCCATGGCCCGCCTCCTTGGTTTTCGTTTTAGGCTTGAAATAGGTAAGCGCAAACAGCGCGAACGCTGCCACGACAATGGACGGACCCGATGGTGTGTCCCATTGCAGCGAGCCGAACAAGCCGCCCACAACAGAAATCATCCCGATCAGTGCGGCCAGCGCTGCCATTTGTTCCGGCCCGCTGGCGAACCGCCGCGCCGCTGCCGTGGGAATAATCAGCAAGGCCGTGATCAGCAAAACGCCGACGATCTTCATGGCGATCGCCACCACAGCCGCCGTCAGCAGCATGAAGATCAGCTGGGCGCGCTCGGGTGCCATACCTTCGGCGGCGGCTAACTCGTCGCTGACGGTTGCGGCAAACAGCGGCCGCCATATGCCAATCAACACCGCCAGCACGGCACCGCCGCCGGCAAAGATGATGATGAGGTCGGTTTTCGACACCGCCAGAATATCCCCGAATAGAAATCCCATCAAATCAACCCGCACCCAGGTCATCAACGCCAACACAACAAGCCCCATGGCGAGCGCGGAATGAGACAACAGGCCAAGCAGCGCATCCGATGGCAGATCAGCCCGGCGCTGCAGCAGCATGAGCGCAATCGAAACAAGCGCACACACGGCAAACACTGCGAGCATCAAGTTGACTTGGAACAACAAAGCCACTGCGACGCCCAGCAACGCCGAATGAGACAAGGTATCGCCAAAATAGGAAAGCCTGCGCCACACAACAAAGCAGCCTAGCGGGCCCGCGACCATGGCAACACCGATACCCGCGAGCATCGCCCGAAAGAAAAAATCATCCAGCATGGCGGGTCTCCGGGTGATCGTGACCATGGTGGCCGTCTTCATCATGGCAATGATCGGTGATCGAACCGTCGCTGTGTTGCACGCGCCCATCGGGCAGATGGGTATGGTCGTGAGTATGCTCGTAGACGGCCAAGGATGGTGCCGCGCGCGCGCCGAACAAATCGCGATAGGCTGCACTGGAAGCGACCGATGTCGGCGTACCCGAACAACACACATGGCCGTTCAGGCACAGCACCTTGTCGGTGGCCGCCATCACCACATGAAGATCATGCGAAATGAGCAAGACCCCGCAATTGAGCGTATCGCGGATCGATTTGATCAGGTCATACAGTTGGATTTCACCCGCGAAATCGACGCCTTGCACCGGTTCATCGAGCACGAGCAAATTCGGCTTGCGTGCGATGGCGCGCGACAGCATGACCCGCTGAAATTCGCCGCCCGACAAGCGGCGCACTTGGGCCTTGCGCAGATGCGCGACGCCGGTGGCCTCAAGCGCGTTCAAAAGGGCGGTTTCCTCAAGTCGACCGGTCAATTGCACGAAGCGCTCAACAGACAGCGGAAGCGTCCAATCGATGGCCAGCTTTTGCGGCACATAACCCACTTGCAATGCGGGCGCCCGGACAGCGGAACCCTCATCAGGCGTCGAGACGCCAAGCGCCATCTTTGCAGTGCTGGATTTGCCGGAGCCATTAGGACCGATCAGCGTAACAATTTCGCCGCGCGCAACCGTCAGATTGATGCCGCGCACCAGCCAGCGCGCATCGCGGTAAAGGCCCGCATTGTTGAGCGTGATCAGCGGTTGATCGGATGATGGCACCGGAAAACTCCATTAAGGCCTATATTGACGACACGCGTTTTGTTATAATATAACATTACAGCCTTCAATTTTCCACATCACACGAGGATATGCAATGCGCGTTCTACACACGGTTTCTACTGGCATGGTTGTTGGTCTGGCAATGGTGGGCACGGCCCAGGCCGCGCCGGATGTAGTGGCTTCCATCAAGCCGATCCATGGTCTGGTCGCTGCCGTGATGGGCGATGTTGGATCGCCGGAGCTTTTGGTCGATGGTGCGGGGTCACCGCACAATTATGCGTTGCGCCCATCCCAGGCCAGCAGCGTGCAGGATGCTGATATCGTGTTTTGGGTGGGCCACTCATTGGAGCAGTTTCTCGAAAAAGCGCTGGAGACGATCGGCGAAAATGCCCAATCCGTCGCACTCAGTGAAATCGATGGCATCAAGACGCTGGAATATCGCGACATTAAACTCGCCGAAAAAGACACTGATGATCATGAAGGTCACGATCATGACGGCCATGACCATGATGACCACAAAGAAGAAGCCAGTGCAGAGCACGACCATGGCCAAGATCACGATCATGCTGATGGTGGCATTGACCCCCATATCTGGCTCGACACCGACAATGCACGTGTGATGGTGCAGCACATAGCCAACGTGCTATCTGCAGCCGATAGCGACAATGCCGACACCTATGCGGGCAATGCGGCGGCATTTATCGCTCAACTGGACGTTCTGAACGCCGAGATTGAGCAGGAACTGAAGCCCTATCGCGAGCGGCAATTCGTGGTTTTCCACGATGCCTACCACTATTTCGAAGATCGTTTCGGCCTTGAGGCAACCGCCGCCATCACCGTCTCACCCGAAACGCCGCCCAGTGCCCAGCGTGTGCGTGATATGCAAACCGTGTTAGCCGAAAACAATGTGACCTGTGTTTTCGATGAACCACAGTTTGAGCCGCGCATTATCACGACCATTGTTGAGGGCACTGATATCAACCGCGCGACACTGGATCCGCTGGGCGTCAATATAGCTGAGGGAGCTGATTTCTATCCGGCCCTGATCCGATCTCTGTCCACGTCTTTCACGCAGTGTTTTGCGGCCACACAATAAGCGCGTGACAATCGCTGCACTTGCGCCGGGTGACTGTGCGCAAGTGCAGCAGATATTTTTACTTTTAGCTTATGGACAAGCCGCACTGGCGGCGGCAAGCTACCCCTCTACACGAGCGCTATGGGAGTGGTGATTTCGTGTCATGGGAGGAAATATATGTCCAAAGTATCCATGGTCATTAATGGCCGTACTGTTGAAGGTGACGTTGAAGACCGCACGCTTCTCGTCGAGTTTTTACGACAGAATTTGAACCTGACCGGCACCCATGTCGGCTGCGATACGTCGCAATGCGGCGCGTGTGTCATTCATGTTGATGGCAAGGCGGTCAAAAGCTGCACCATGCTGGCCGTGCAAGCCGCGGGCTCTGAAGTGACGACGATTGAGGGTTTGGCCGCTGGCGGTGCATTGCATCCCGTACAGGAAGCTTTCCGTGAGCATCACGGCCTGCAATGTGGTTTCTGCACGCCGGGCATGATTATGGCTGCCGTTGACATGATCAACCGTCACGGCGCCGTACTGGACGAAAAGACCGTCCGCGCTGAGCTGGAAGGCAATATTTGCCGCTGCACCGGTTACCACAACATCGTCAAAGCCATTCTTGCTGCGGCATCCAAAATGGGTGACGCAGCCAAGGTCGCAGCTGAGTAAGCAGTCGCTTACCGGATATCGTTCCGGTAAGTTTGAGGCATGGCTGAGGGTTGGCCGCGCAGATGAGCGCATCCCCACGCAGCCAGCGCGGCAGGTGAGCAACCCGCAAGCGCAAATGAATTGGAGGAATTTCCATGGGTATTGAAGGTATCGGTGCACGCGTTGTGCGCAAGGAAGACAAGCGGTTCATCACCGGCAAGGGCAAATACACCGACGATATGGTGGTGCCGGGCATGAAGCACTCGGTGTTTGTGCGTTCGCCGCACGCCCACGCCAAAATCAAATCACTCGACACATCCGCCGCCAAGAAAATGCCGGGCGTCATCGACATTCTCAATGGCGACCAATTGGCCGAAGACGGCATTGGCAACATCATTTGTGGCTGGATGATCCACTCCAAGGACGGCTCGCCGATGAACATGGGCGCATGGCGGCCCTTGGCCCAAGGCACGGTGCGCTATGTCGGCGATGCGGTGGCCATCGTCATTGCAGACACCAAAGCGCAGGCGCGCGACGCCGCCGAAGCGGTGGTGGTCGACTATGAAGAACTGGATGTTGTCACCGACGCTGTGGCGGCGCTGAAAGATGGTGCGCCACAAATTCACCCGGAAGCCACCAACAACCTGATTTTTGATTGGGGCCTGGGCGATGAAGCCGCGGCTGACGCGGCGCTGGCGAAGGCCGCTCACATCACCGAGATGAACATCGTCAACAACCGGCTGGTACCCAACGCCATGGAACCGCGTGCCGCGCTCGGCATCTATGACGAAGGCGAAGATCACTACACCTGCTACACCACATCACAAAACCCGCATGTGGCACGCCTCGTCATGAGCGCGTTCTACAATGTTGCGCCAGAGCACAAGCTGCGGGTTATCGCGCCCGATGTCGGCGGTGGTTTCGGCTCAAAAATCTACATCTACCCCGAAGAGATCGTCTGCCTGTGGGCATCCATGCGCACCAAAGTGCCGGTGAAGTGGACAGCCGACCGCACCGAAAGCTTTTTGACTGACGCCCATGGCCGCGACCATGTCACCAACGTCAAAATGGGCTTTGACGAAAACAACAATGTCATCGGCCTGAAAGTCGACACGGTGGCGAACCTTGGCGCTTATATGTCGCTGTTCTCATCGGCTACGCCGACCTATCTCTACGCGACGCTGCTGTCGGGCCAGTACAACATTCCTGCGATCTACGGCAATGTGCGCGCGGTCTACACCAACACCGCGCCGGTGGATGCCTATCGCGGGGCGGGCCGCCCTGAGGCAACATACCTCATCGAGCGCACCATGGAGACAGCGGCGCGTGAACTGGGTGTCAGCCCGGCGGAACTGCGCCGCCAGAACTTCATCCGCGAGTTCCCGCACCAGACGCCGGTCATCATGAATTACGACGCCGGTGATTTCGAAGTGTCGCTGAACGCTGCGATGACAGAAATCGACTATGACGGCTTTGCCGCGCGCCGTGCCGAGAGCGAAAGCCGTGGCAAAAAACGCGGCATCGGCATGAGCTGCTACATCGAAGCCTGCGGCATCGCCCCGTCGCAAGCGGTGGGTTCACTGGGTGCCGGTGTCGGCCTGTGGGAATCCGCGGAAGTGCGCGTCAACGCGGTCGGCACGGTGGAAATCCTCACCGGCTCGCACAGCCACGGTCAAGGCCATGAGACGACCTTTGCGCAACTTGTCTCCGACCGGTTCGGTGTGCCGATTGACAGTGTGTCGGTGGTGCATGGCGACACCGACAAGGTGCAGATGGGCATGGGCACCTATGGCTCGCGCTCCGGCGCGGTGGGCATGAGCGCCATCGTCAAGGCGCTCGACAAGGTGGAAGCCAAAGCCAAAAAGATCGCCGCCCATATGCTGGAGGCAGATGAGGCAGACATCGAAATCGAAAACGGCGAACTGCGCGTGGCAGGCACCGACAAGTCTGTGCCGTGGTTCCAACTGGCGCTGGGTGCCTACACCGCCCACAACCTGCCTGCCGGTATGGAGCCTGGCCTGAAGGAAGGCGCGTTTTACGATCCCGCCAACTTCACCTTCCCCGCCGGTTGCTACATCTGTGAAGTCGAAGTGGACCCCGATACCGGCAAAACCGATGTGGTGGCCTTTGTCGCGGCGGACGATTTCGGCAACATCATCAACCCGATGATTGTCGAAGGTCAGGTGCATGGCGGCTTGGCGCAAGGCATTGGCCAGGCGCTGCTAGAAGGCACGCAGTATGACCCGGATTCGGGCCAGCTCGTCACCGCCAGCTACATGGACTACACCATGCCGCGTGCCGACGATCTGCCATCGTTTGCCGTGTCGACCACCGTTACCGAATGCCCGCATAACCCGCTGGGCATCAAGGGCTGCGGCGAGGCTGGTGCCATCGGTTCACCGCCGGCGGTCATCAACGCCATCACCGATGCGATTGGCAACAATGATTTGAGCATGCCTGCCACACCGCAAAAAGTGTGGGCTGCGGCGCACAAAACACACTGAGGAGGACACACCATGTATAACACCACTTACCACCGTGCCGCCTCGGTTGATGAAGCGGCCAGCCTGTTGGCCACCAATGACGAAGCCAAGCTGATCTCCGGCGGCCAAACCCTGCTGCCCACCATGAAGCAGCGCCTTGCCGCCCCGTCTGACCTGGTGGATCTGCGCCATGTGGCATCCATGAAAGGCATCACAATCGACGCCAACAAGGTGCGCATCGGCGCGGCGACCACCCACGCGCAAGTGGCAGCCTCCGCCGAATTGCGCGCGGTGTGCCCCGGCATTTGCGATCTCGCCAGCCACATCGGTGACCCGCATGTGCGCCATATGGGCACAATTGGCGGCTCGATTGCCAATAATGACCCGTCGGCCTGCTATCCGTCGGCGATGATGGCGCTGAACGCGCACATCATCACCAATAAGCGCACCATCGACACCGATGATTTCTTCACCGGCATGTTTGAAACCGCCTTGGAAGAAGCCGAGATCGTGGTCGCGGTGGAGTTCGCCGCACCGGCAAAGTCAGCCTATGCGAAGTTCCCCAACCCAGCCTCACGCTATGCCATGGCCGGTGTGTTTGCCGCCAAGCTGAAAAACGGTATGGCAAGGGTCGGCGTCACCGGCGCAGGCATGGAAGGCGTGTTCCGCTGGGAAGAAGCCGAAGAAGCGCTCAACGCCAACTGGTCCGCCGAAGCCCTCGACGGCCTGTCCGTCGACACCGACAACATGCTAGAAGACATGCACGCCTCAGCCGACTACCGCGCCAATTTGGTGAAGGTGATGGCGAAGAGGGCGGTCGCCGCTGCGGGGTGAGTGGGTACGGAAAAGCAAAAAAGGAGGCCGCCCGATGGGCGGCCTTTTTTTTGTTGGGGGGCTGAGGTGTGCGATTTTGGGCGTTAGCTGATATTTAAGCCGACGAAAAGGTCACGGTTTGGCGGCTTCTAGAAGCGCTCTTTAGATGTCTCAGCGCTACGGTCATGACGAGTGGCGTCACGCCGATATGACTCAGCGATCTGTTTGAGGCACTCAGAGGCAAGTGGAAACTCGATCTGAACTCTTTCTGCGTATCCATCGTAGCGCTGCGCGATTTCTCGCTCTTGATCGCCGCCATCATATGGTAAGCGGGTCGTCACTCCGCGCTTGTTGTAGATGCCTGTTTGAAAGGAACCACGCAGCCTGTCATGTTCTGGGAGATCCAAAACCTCGCAAATACAAGGGGGAGGCCAATTCTCATTTTCACCTTTAGGGGCAAAGGCCATCAATTTTCCGAGGACATGCTGCATGCCGTTTGTGTAACCTTCTTCTACAGCGCGCTTCTTGAGGTGCTGAGTAAACTCTCGAAACTTCAATTCAGAAAATGCGCCGTCGCGCTGCAATCCCGGGCATATTTTTATGTGCAGCAGAATATGGTGGGCAACAGTTGCGAAACGCTGCTCTTCTTCGGACAATTCTTCTTTTGTTTCCCCATCTCGCTTATATGCTTTGGAGATCACAAAAAGGAGTTGATCTGGATTTTCTATGAGTTCACGCTGTAGCTCTAAAGCACTATCGACGACAAACTGTCCAAAAGCCGATATCAGCCGAAACTCCATTGCCAAGAGGCGCTGCCTTTCAAGCTTTGGACATGCCTCCATAATCTGGATGAGGTCTTGAATATGGTGCAGGTTGATTTCTTTGAGCGCGTCGCTTTGGGAAGCAAAGTTCCTCTCTATAACAACTGCGATTTCTTCGCCTGTAAACGCATCTTCGTTGTATTCGATGGATCGCAGAACAGCAGCAGAATTATCATGCTCTAGAAGCTGCTTTACGCCATCTTTCCGATCCTCATCGGGTAGCCAAGCAGGTATGCTGCTAAGGCCCCGCCAATAGCTAGCTTGTGCATCTTCGTTGAGCTTTTCAACGAATCCCCATGTCACTGCATCAACGCGTGCATTTTGCAGTAACTTCAATTTCTGAGGCTCTGACCAATCAAGCTTTGCCTCTCCAAAAGCAATGGTTCTCTCTATGATTTCAGCGCGAGTTTCGTCGCCCAACGACCGAAACCATTCGCCCATGAAGGAAGCTGGGTTGTCGCTGGCAAGCCGCGCTGCTGTCCATTCGATCATTTTTTCGGGAGGGATCTGGTCAACCGCGTGCAATACGTAGCCAACGCAGTTTCTAATGCCTGCTTCGTCGGCTAAGCGCTCTATTCCTTCAAGCCCCAGTTCCGCATGAATATCAGCTATCGCAGCAACCCTGAGGTCTTTTAAACGGTTCTCAACCTGTTCATAGCGTCCGCCTTCACGCTCCTCAGGCAAATTAGTGTAATGGTTCTCAAATAGCCATTGGTATCGCTCAATGACCTCGGATGGCTCACTTTCATCATACAATGTGGCAATAGCCTTGAGGCTATCGTCGTTCAGTCCTTCGCGGTTTTTGCCACCATAGTTGCGCTCCCAATGGAGTTTTTTTCTCAGCGACTTTCTAATCGCACGGACATCAAGATATGAACCGTTATCCAATGCTGTCCGCAAGGCACTCAGGACTTGCGCCCGATAATCTTCATCAAAAATATCATAACGTTCAAAGAGCTTTATGGCCCTCTCTGCATCATCTCCAGCAAGGGAAAACGCCAAGTTTGCAGCGTGAACGACAACATCATGGGCATCCTTGTTCGTTACAGTTTCAGAGCACCCTGCATCGTCATCACGCCAGCTCGGTCTTTGCGATGGAACCGCCATATCGCTACCGCGATGAAGCATGCCCTTGCACAGGTTGAAAGTCGCATCTGGGTGCGTTTTGCTCAGCGCAGTCATGGCCTCATTGCGCATTGTTACAGGCGCAGAAGTTTGAGGCCGCCAGCTGCGATAGATATTCAGAAGTGAGGATTGGGGACTGTTGCCCCAATTGGCTTCAATCGGGGCTTCTTGAAGCGATGAAAGAATGCGTGACACACGCACCAAGTTGTGTGGAGCCCACGCCAGAATCTCAAGTGCCCATAACAAATTTGCGTGCTCGAAGCTTCCGCCACCGAGTCCACGTGAAGATGACTCTGCGAATAATCTGAACACCTTGGGTTTAGCCGTCGCTAAATCAGTTTCTAGCGCTTTCAGAAATTCAGACGGGGCCGCTTCAGCCAACTCTCGCATTAGGGGTGAGAGCGATAACCACCGCGCCTCGTCCGCGTTTTCAAAAAGCCGTTTGACCAGTTGGTCAATCTGCCAACGACGACCATCGCCTTTGGTGTGAACTGAAATTCGGACTAACGCATCAGCCAGCGATTTTAAAAGGATGGCAGAATGCGGGCGCACCTTACCATGGATATTCGCCAACCAACGCTCGTCTTTAGTTAACTCGAATGCAGGATCATTCTGACCGATGACAGCTGAACAGCACTCGATAAATCGTTCGAACATCTTATCCGATACGCCTTCCTCATTTAGGACAAACACTTCGAGCGTTGATTTGGCTTTGAGCACCCCGTCTATTTCTGCGAAAGGGGCATCATCCATACGCACAAGCGTTTTCGACTGCGCGAGAAACTCATCTGCTGTTATGCCAGAGATCGTCTCAATGATCGCCAGATCGTGCTTGTTGCTTTGAAGGAACGCGCCAACCAACGCCATTGTCGTGAGTGCCGTGCTGTAGCGTTTATCCGACCAGTTGGGTTGCTTCAGGGCAGAATTATTATTCTTGAGGCGTCGATACACTGACCAAGAGCGCCCACACTGTAGCGCGAGACGCTGCGCATCTCCGTGATCAATCCCCATTTCTTCGAGAGCTTTCCTAAAGTCCTCAGGAAGCGTTCGTTGAAGGACAATATCGGGATCAACATCCACATGCTTATGACCATGAAAATGCGCTTCGCTATCACCGTTGGCGAATGGCAATATCAGCAGCAACCCGTCTCTGCTCGGAGCAGCCTGAGCGACAGCATGATTACCGGCCACCGCTACATCAATGTTCGAATTTGCTGACACTGCGCCCCAAGCTTCCGGCTGCGTAAGCACGACAGCGCGTGAACTGTGGTGCTGATCAGATGAGATGATTGAAGCGCACGCAAATGCCACTGCCTCTTGAACACTATCTGCATGGATAACAATCGTTCCGCCTTGTTGCCTCTCGGTTAGAAGTTCAAGCAATCGCCCTTGCTCGGTTTCGCGGCTGGCCAAAACCGCTTCGATAGAGATGGCGGGTACAACATCTCGGTTCCAGTCATTCCAGTAACGTTCGACCGACCTGATCGCATGCGTTGGTTTCCCGAGTAGCTCGGCAAACCAAAGCTGAACCGCGTATTCTTGCTCGAGCCAAAGCTCTAAATCGTCAACGTCATAGGCGCGTACATCGGCCCACTCTCCACTCACCTGTTTCTCTTTGATCCATCCGGCGCGTCGATCCCATTTTCGAGCGGTGACGGCAATGTAAGTAGATTGGCTCCGTTCCTCTGGTGAGGTTTCAGCGGTCCGCTTCTGATAGTCGGAATCAGCCTTTGTTCGAGGCTTTGCATTAACGCTCAACTCCCAGTAGGATTTTCCGCTTGGCACCCAAGCGTTTCCATCTTGCGCGAACACGGTTCCGTCAAAACCGCCGACAGTCACAGACGCACCCGCTGGCATGGTGATTGCCGTGGATGATCCAACTTGGCCAATGGCCCGCCGCACAAGCTGTGGCAGCTCGCTTTGCGCGTTATGGGTTGATGCCCATTGGACAATTTCGTTGGCTGAAATCATGTGTGCACCTTTTCGAAATACATCTCAGTATATCGAAACAAAGATCTCAGTTTTCAACTTTAATTCCATTGAAAAGGTTGCTCCCCCAAACAAAAAAAGGCCGCTCATTGAGCGGCCTTTTTTCTTCGTCCTTCTCCCTCACCACCTACATCACAATCACCCGTGCACCAATCGGCACGCGGTCGTAGAGGTCGGCTACGTGGTCGTTGATCATGCGGATGCAGCCGTTGGAGACGGATTGGCCGATGGTCCACGGTTGGGTGGTGCCGTGGATGCGGTAGTAGGTGTCGCGCTTGCCTTTGTAGAGGTACAGCGCGCGGGCGCCCAACGGATTGTTGGGGCCGCCGGGCACGCCGCCGGCATGTTTGGCATATTTGCCCGGTTCGCGGCGGATCATGTTTTGGGTCGGCGTCCAGCTTGGCCATTTGGCCTTGCGCGCAATCGTGGCGCTGCCT
>JBAUIL010000060.1:0-7115 GCA_049682915.1 Ahrensia sp.
GATGCCAAAACGATTTCCGCCGGTGACTACACCATCAAGCCGCGCCGCATCGTCATTGCCACCGGTTCATCGCCCTTTGTGCCGCCCATTCCGGGCCTCGACACGGTGCCTTACCTGACCAATGAAACGCTGTTTGACGAAACCCGCAAACCAGCGCACTTGATCGTCGTTGGCGGCGGCCCCATCGGCATGGAAATGGCACAGGCGCACCGCCGCTTGGGCAGTGAAGTAACCGTCATTGAAGGCATGAAAGCGCTGGGCAAGGATGATCCGGAGCTGACGGCAATCGCGCTCGAAAACATCCGCGCCGATGGCGTCGTCATCCGCGAAGGCGCCAAAGTTGTCTCTGTCGCACAAAAATCAAAAACCACCGTCGCGGTGACCATTGAGACCGAGGCAGGCGAGGAGGTTGTAACCGGCAGCCACATTCTGGTCGCGACAGGCCGCGCCGCCAATGTGAACGGCATGGACCTGGAAAAGGCCGGCATCGAGTACGACCGCCGTGGCATCAAAGTGGGCAGTGATCTGCGCACCACCAACAAGCGGGTTTATGCGATTGGTGATGTGGCCGGTGGCCTGCAATTCACCCATGTGGCGGGCTATCATGCGGGTCTGGTTATCCAGTCGATCCTGTTCCGCATTCCCGGCAAGGAAAACCGGCACATGGTGCCATGGGCAACCTATACCGATCCCGAAATCGCCCATATCGGCATGACCGAAGATGACGCGCGCAAGCACACTTCGGACATCACTGTTCTGCGCTGGCCATACGTCGAAAATGATCGCGCGCAGGCAGAGAAGAAAACCAAAGGTCTGGTGAAAATTGTCACCGACAAAAAAGGCAAAATCCTCGGCGCGTCGATTGTCGGGGCTAATGCCGGTGAGATGATTAACATCTTCGCGCTGGCCGTTTCCAAGAAGATGAAGGTTAGCGATCTGCGCGGTTATATTGCACCCTATCCAACCATGACGGAGATCACTAAACGTGCCGCCACGCAGTTCTCGGTGCCGCTAACGCGTAAACCAGCGGTGCGCAAACTGATCGGCTTTCTGCGCATGTTTGGCTAGAGCATTGCCGACGAGCCAAGTTGATTTTAAATAAACGCGATGATCGCCGGTTTTACGGCGATAGACCAGAAAGGTTTTGGCGATGACACGGTCTGATTTGCCGGGCACGGATGATACCCATCGTCCGGCTGCAAAAGAAAAATCGACTGCGCCACGGCTCTTGCTGGAGCCAAAGCGCCGGCTGTCATCCAAACTGTTGTGGTTGACTATTCTGTTTGTGATGATTGCTGAGGTGGTGATTTTCCTGCCGTCTGTTGCCAATTTCCGCATCACCTGGCTTGAACAGCGCTTGAACGCGGCCTCGGCTACCAGTGTTCTGATTACACAGTTGAACGGCGGCTTGCCGCAAGAAGCGCAGGACGACGTTTTGATGGCCACGGGCGCCAAAGCGATTGCCTTGCGCCGGGGGGATTCGTCGCAATTTTTGGTCGTCTCGGAAATGCCGCCGGACATCTATGCAACCGTGCGGGTGGATGATTTCCGACCGCTGACCGCGATCCTGGGCGCCTTTGACACCATGCTCAGTGAGGGCGAGCGCTACCTGTTGGTCATCGGCCCGATTGGCGACACTGACGGGCGTATTCAAGCCGTCTTCCCCGAAGCGCCGCTTCGGGAGGCAATGCTGATCTATGCGCGCAACGTAGCACTTATTTCTCTTATTATCGCGCTGATTACCGCGGCCCTTGTTTTTCTGGCAATCAACCGGATCATGATTCATCCGATCCGCGAATTAACGCGCTCCATGCTGCGCTTTTCCGACCGTCCGGAGCATCCCGATTCCGTTATTCAGCCCAGCGGTCGGGACGACGAACTGGGCATCGCTGAAATCGAGCTTGCTGATATGCAAGGGCAATTGCAATCGACCCTGAAAGGTCAGAAGCGCCTTGCGGAGTTGGGCTTGGCCGTCTCCAAAATCAACCATGACATGCGCAACATTCTGGCGTCGGCACAGTTGATCTCCGACCGGCTGAGCGATGTTGATGACCCTGTGGTGCAGCGCTTTGCGCCCAAGCTTGTGCGCACCATTGACCGGGCGGTTTCCTACACCTCCGATGTTCTCGCTTACGGTCCCGCATCGGAGCAGAAACCAAAGCGCCGCCTTGTGCTGTTTGAAGAGGTAGTGGGTGAGGTGGAAGATGTGCTGGCACTGACGCCGGAAGATCATATTCAGTTCTCAAGCACCTTTGACAAGGGCTTGGAAATTGACGCCGACCCTGAGCAGCTTTTCCGGGTGCTCACCAACCTGTCGCGCAATGCGGTGCAAGCCATGCGCGCCGACGACACGCCCGCGACCATCAAGCGCCTGTCGATCACCGCCGGTCATATGGGATCGACGGTCATCATTTCCGTCAGTGATACCGGCCCGGGCTTGCCGCCCAAAGCGCGCGAAAACCTGTTTTCGGCGTTTAAAGGCTCGGCGCGGGCCGGCGGCACCGGCCTTGGCTTGGCGATCTGCCACGAATTGGTCACCGCCCATGGCGGCACCATTGAGCTGCGCGACGATATTGGCGTGGGCACCCAGTTCGAAATCCGTCTGCCACAAGCACCGGTTTCGCTCGCCACACACCGACAAACCAAGTCGGTGCAGGGGCGGGCGTGATCGCCACATATTGTCCCAAAAAACCTAATCTAGGCGCTTGCGTTTTGCCAGCGTTGGCATTAGACCACGCCAGACTTTGCAGTTCCTGCCAAGTTCAGTGCACCCGTAGCTCAGCTGGATAGAGTACTTGACTACGAATCAAGGGGTCGGGAGTTCGAATCTTCCCGGGTGCGCCATTTAACGCAATTCGCACAGCGAAATGCGGGACTTCCCCTCAATCCATCCAAAGCGGCAGATGATTGCGCAGCAAACATCGAGAGCGATGTAGCCGCCTTTTTCCGGTAAAAAGCCTGCCGCCGAAATCAGCGACAGGCTCGTTCATTCAAAATGCGTCCTATGATCTAGCTGTCTTGCTTGACCGCTTGTCTCTGGGTGCCGAGGCCCTCGACGCCGAGTTCCATGACGTCGCCGACTTTGACGAAAACCGGCTCCGGTTTCATGCCGAGGCCAACGCCTGCGGGGGTGCCGGTGGAGATGATGTCGCCGGGATGCAGCGTGAACATGGAAGACAGATGTTCGATGACTTCCGCCACGCTGAAAATCATGTCCGCCGTTGTGCCGTCCTGCATGCGCTTGCCGTTGATATCGCAATAGAGCGACAGGTTTTGCGGGTCGGCCACCTCGTCGGCGGTGACCAGCCACGGGCCAACGGGACCGTAAGTGTCGCAGCTCTTGCCCTTGGTAAATTGGCCCGACAGGTCTTTTTGGTAATGGCGTTCTGAAACGTCGTTGATCACGCAATAGCCGGCCACATGGTCCAGCGCGTCTTGCTTGCTGACATATTTTGCCGCCTTGCCGATCACCACACCCAGCTCGACCTCCCAGTCGGTGTGGGTGGAGCCACGCGGCATAACCACATCATCATGCGGGCCGACCATGGCGGAAGTGGCTTTCATGAACAGCACGGGATGGGCCGGAATGGCCGAGCCTGTCTCAGCGGCATGGTCGCGGTAATTCAGGCCGATGCACATGAATTTGCCGGGCGTTGCCACACACGCGCCCAAGCGCGCATTGGCTGGCGCCAGCGGCAAGCTTGCCACATCAATGGCGCGCAGCGCATCAAGCGCCGCAGGCTGCAAGGTTGCGCCGTCAATATCGCCAATATGGCCGGACAAATCACGGATGGCACCATCACCGTCCACGATTCCGGGCTTCTCAGAACCGGCATCGCCGAACCGAACAAGTTTCATGTCTTTTACTCCTCACTAATCGGGGCCAGATATGGCGCGGTTTGCCATAGTCGTCAATGGTATACTAGTATGTCTCTCTGGTACCAATGCGGTCGTTGTGCCCTTCACAAAGGCAGCTTCGAGCAGGTGGTGGTTTTGTACCGCTTCCCCTTCGATAATGTCGATCAGCATTTTTGCGCAAACCTGGCCCGCCTCACGAATGCCGGAACGCATCACGGTCATCGACCATTGCCCGAAATCCGACATCAGGAAAGACAGGCAGTCGTCATGGGCAATGATGGAGATGTCCTTGCCCGGCTCCAGACCGCGCTCCTGCACCGCGCGCATCACGCCCATAGCGGGCAGCATGGACGCGCACAAAACGGCGGTCGGCGGATTGTCATGGTCCAGAAAACGCCGCATCGCCAGATAGCCTTGCGGCTCGGTCATGTCGCCGCTTGCCGACAGGGCGCTGTCCGGCTCTAGGCCTGCAGCGTTGAGCGCCTCGCGGTAGCCCTCCAGCCGTTTGATGGCAAACACCATGTGTTCGAACCCATTCACCAGTGCAATGCGCCGGTGGCCCAAACTGATGAGGTGTTCGGTGGCTTGCCGGAAGGAGCGGCGGTTGTTGACGTCAACCCAGTGGTAATTGTCTTCGCCTTCCAGTGTGCGGCCATGCACAACAAACGGAATATCGAGTTCTTGCAACAATTCGATGCGCGGATCACCCGCCAACGGCCCATGCACAATAACGCCGTCCACCCGCCGGTCGCGCTTCAGCTTGCGGTAGGTTTCGGCTTCGTTGCTGGCATCGGTGATGCTGATCAGCATGTCATAGCCGCGCTGTTCATACACCTCACCGGCACCGGCAATGAAGTCTGAAAAATGCGGGTTAATCATCTGATGGGTGGACAAGGGCACGACATGACCAATGGTCGCCGATTTACCCGTCGCCAAGCCGCGTGCGCGCGGGTTGGGTGAATAATTGTGTCTGCTGGCGGCCTCCATCACGCGCTTGCGCGTTGACGGACTGACTTCGGGATAACCGTTCAGCGCGCGGCTGACCGTTGTTTGTGACAGCCCCAGCTTCTCAGACAATTGCTTCAAATTAGCCATTGAGACCCTCCACAACCTCAATATTCACAGATGTCACCTGTGGTGCTTCAGCCTTCGGCACGCTCCTTGCTGGCCGCATTTTCAAGTGTCGTTTCCCATACATGACTATACGTAAAGATTTGAAATCAGTCGGTTCTATTTTTTAGGGTGCATTATGACTGCTTGACAATCCGGCTGCTTCATACAAAAGTCGAGGCTAGCCAAAGCGCTTTGGAAGCGCAACCTTTGGCGTCTCGTTACGCAAAACTTTGTTCTTGGGAGGAACATTCATGAAACGAATTCTTCTTGCAGGTGTCGCAGCATTCGCCGTTGCCGCATCGGCGCATGCAGCCGGTCATGGCGATTTGAAATTTGCGCCCGGTGAAGGCCCGTTCAGCTGGGAAAGCTATGAAGCGTGGAAAGCAACCGCACCGGACCTGACCGGCCAGACCGTAACGATTGCCGGTCCGTGGCTGCAGCCTGAAGATGATGTATTCCGCTCAACGCTGGCCTATTTCGCTGCCGCGACCGGCGCGGAAGTCATCTACACTGGTTCTGACTCATTTGAGCAGCAAATCGTCATCGACGCCGAAGCGGGCTCAGCGCCCAACATCGCCGTATTCCCGCAGCCCGGCCTTGCAGCTGACATGGCTGCGCGCGGCCTGCTGTCTCCACTGCCAGAGGGCATGGACACCTGGGTTGCCGAAAACTACGGCGCTGGCCAATCATGGGTAGATCTGGGCACCTATGCCGACAAAGACGGCGCCGACCAGCACTATGGTTTTTTCTACAACGTCAACGTTAAGTCGCTTGTATGGTATGTGCCGGAAAACTTTGAAGATGCCGGTTATGAAGTACCAACGACAATGGAAGGTCTGCGTGCGCTGACCGAGCAAATCGCTGCCGACGGTGAAACACCATGGTGTATCGGTCTGGGTTCAGGTGCGGCGACAGGTTGGCCTGCGACCGACTGGGTCGAAGACATCATGCTGCGCACGCAGTCAGCAGAAATGTATGACAAGTGGACAACCAATGAATTGCCGTTCAACGATCCAGCTGTTGTAGAAGCGATCGAAGAATTCGGTTGGTTCGCACGCAATGATGCATATGTGTCGGGTGGTGCCGGTGCTGTTGCCACAACAGATTTCCGCGATTCGCCCAAGGGTATGTTTGCTTCACCGGCTCAGTGCTACATGCACCGTCAGGCGTCATTTGTTCCGGCCTTCTTCCCGGAAGGTATTGAATTCGGTGAAGATGTCGACTTCTTCTACTTCCCATCTTACGAGAGCAAAGACCTCGGCAACCCGGTTCTGGGTGGCGGCACGCTGATGTCCATCACAAACCCGTCTGACGCGACAGCTGCGTTGATGGAATACTTCAAGCTGCCACTGGCGCACGAAGTGATGATGGCACAAACAGGCTTCCTGACACCGCACAAAGGCGTCAACGCGGATGCCTATATGAACGATGCGCTGAAAGGCCAAGGCGAGATCCTCGTCAACGCCACCACATTCCGCTTTGACGGTTCCGACCTGATGCCAGGTGGTGTGGGTGCCGGTTCTTTCTGGACAGGCATGGTTGACTACACCGGCGGCAAAGACGCCAAAACAGTCGCCGATGAAATTCAGGCCTCTTGGGATGCGCTGAAATAAGCAAGCCTTAGTGCCTTAAGACTTTGCCCGGGCGCGTTCTGCGTCCGGGCAAGCCAAATAGTTCATCGCTATCGGGGAGGAAGCTATGAATCCTGCATTACAGGGCCTGATCACGATCATCGTGGGTGTGGGCGGATGCGTTGGATATTTCTATTTTTCCAATCAGTTTCTCGACAGAGTTTTGTTCCCCGCGCGCGGTGAAAACGCCGGACGCAATATCAACCGTGCCAATCAAATTCGCCCCTGGCTTTTTCTGTTTCCCGCCATGTTCGCGCTTGGCCTGTATCTTGGCTATCCCGTCATAGCGACGCTTTGGCTGTCGCTGACCGACCGGTCGCAGGGCGATGCCTTTGTCGGCCTCGCCAATTATCGCCAAATGATGGATGAGCCGAAATTTTGGGAAGCCATCCGCAACAACATGCTGTGGCTGATTGTTGTGCCAGCCGCCTCTACTGCCGCAGGCCTGTTGGTCGCCCAGCTCACCGACCGGATCAAATGGGGCAATATCGCCAAATCGCTGATCTTCATGCC
>JBAUIL010000061.1:0-3606 GCA_049682915.1 Ahrensia sp.
CGGCACCGCGCTGTCAATGATGCAGTGGCCGATGAACTCGCCAATGGGGTGCATGCGCTGGCCATAGAAGTGGCGGCGACGGACGAGCCTACCCGTTGGTAGCGGTCAACTTGACCTGCCCGTGTTAAATGTGCAGTCCGCATCACAGCCGGGATGCATCGCCCGACACTAAAGGAATCTGATATGGCCGCCCCGATGCCGATGCTGACAGTGTTGTTTATCAGTAATGACTATCGCTCCTTTATGGCGCACCGTGCGTCATTGACGCGCCATCTTGCCGCACGCGGCCACAGGGTCGTGCTCGCTGTAGGTTATGTGCCCGACGATATTTCTGACGCCAATGAAATCGGCCTTGAGGTCCGGCCGCTGCCGATCAACCGCTGGCGTTTCAGCCCGCTGGCAGATCTGGCAACATGGCAGGCTTTATCCGGTCTGGTTGCGACACTGCAGCCCGATGTGGTGCATACGATCACTGCCAAGCCAACCATGTTTGCTTGCCTTTTGCTCAAGCGCGGCAAGCTGCCCGGCACAAATGTGGTTTTGACCTTTGCCGGTCTGGGGCGACTGTTTGAAGCCAAGGCATCGTTGCCCATGCGGGTGCAGCGGTTCATTGTAGGCTTGGTCTTGCGCGCGGTGGCGGATAGGCCGCAATTGGATGCGACATTTGAAAACGCTGCCGACAAGGCAACGATACAGGCCTTTACTGGCATGGCTGATGGTCGTCTGCATGTCACGCGCGGCGCTGGCGTGGACCTAAGCCGGTTCGTGCCGCCGGAAAAACCGCGCAGCGGGCAACTGACCGTGCTGTTTGCCAGCCGATTGCTGAAAGCCAAAGGTATCGACCTTTACATGCACTGCGCGCGGCAATTTTCCGCGCAATATGGCGCCTCCTTTGTGATCGCCGGGCCGACAGACAGCGGCGATGCGGATGCTGTTTCAGAAGCGGAATTGATGCGGGCGCACGCCGATGGGTTCATCGACTATATCGGCCTGCAACCGATGACGGCGATGCCTGAATTGCTCCGGCGCACCGATATTATGTGTTTGCCAACCCGTTATGGTGAGGGTTTTCCCCGGATTGTTATCGAAGCCATGGCAGCGGGCTGCGCGGTTATTTCCAGTGATCATGCCAGCCTGACATCGCTTGTCGACAATCAACGCAATGGTTGGCTTTATCCCGTTACCGATGACAGCGCCTTTGTGCAGGCGCTGGAGGTGGCATTGTCACACCCCGATGAGACCCGCGCGAAAGGTACGCAGGCCGCGCTTGATATTCGCGCTGCAGGTGTCGATGAGGATGCGGTGAACGCGCATTTCGAACGCATTTATGCGGCGCAAATAGAGCGCAATGCGCCGGCTAAATCGGGGCATTGACGCAATGGCACCGCTGACCCTGTCGATCATCATTCCCACATTCAACCGGCCCCAAGCCACCATGCGCGCGCTTGACAGCATTGGTGATCTGGAAGGGATCGACCACGAAATCATCGTGGTTGATGACGCGTCCGGCGTGCCGTTCGGCGATACACTGACCGCGCATTCAAAAAAGGCTGTCACGCTTGTGCGCCACGACACCAACAAAGGCGCAGGCGCAGCACGCAACACCGCCCTTGATATCGCGCGGGGCCGTCTGATTACCTTTCTCGACAGTGACGACCGCCTGCTGCCCGGCACATTGCGTGAGCGGGTCCATTTTGCTTTGACGCAGGGGCTTGATGATGCGCTAAACGCTGCCACGCTAATCGGATGCGCATGGGATGATTTCAGCGAAGCGGGCACTTATCTGCGCACCCGCACGCCGCTTGAAACGCAATCACCGTCCGATTTTTATCGCGGCTGCTGGTTTTCGCCGGGCAGTTGCATCATTGCCAATCGTACGCTGTTTGAGCGTCCCGGCATGCGTTATGATGAACGCCTGCGACGGCTTGAAGACTATGATATTTTTCTCAAGCTTGGCGCGATCACGGGGGCAAAACTCGTCACCCAGCCAATCATCGGTGCTGCCATCACGGTTGGTGGCACAAGACCGTCTGACCATGTGTTTGATGCCTCCATTATCATTGAAGCCAAGCTTATGGCTGCTGTGGCGGCGGGCAGTTTAACACAGGGTGACCTGCGCCGGGGGCGGGCTTATCTGCGCTATGAACGGGCGAAATATCACCTGCAAAGCCGTTCCTATGTGAACGGCTTGGCGAATTTGGCCGGTTCCTGGCTGGGCAGTCCGCGCCTGAAACCCTATCCCGGTCCGGGATGGGACATCACGCAGCGCCCTGATGCAGGTTAAACAGGCCCCCGAGTCTATCGGATCCGCCAAGGCCATGTTAAGCGAGGCGGCTGTGTCGCAAGCCACGGACCGGAACGGGATATGACAATTCTTGTAACAGGTGGAGCCGGTTTTATCGGCCACCATATGATCTATAACCTGCTGGACCATGGTCATGCAGTGGTGGCGCTCGACGATTTATCAACCGGCCATGGTTGGGCTGTGCCCGGACAGGCGACACTTATTGTCGGTGATAGTGGCGACAAAGCGCTGGTCGGACGGATCATTGACGAGCATGGTGTGACAGCAATTTTCCACTTTGCCGGCTCAATCGTTGTGCCGGACTCCGTGGCGGACCCGCTGGGCTATTATTTCAACAATACGGTGAAGTCCCACGCGTTGATTGAGACTGCGGTTAAGCATGGCGTCCGTCATTTTGTTTTGTCGTCAACAGCCGCCGTCTATGGCACCTACAATGCCGAACCCGTTTCAGAGGACACGGCGCTGGACCCGGCTTCGCCCTATGGCCGCTCCAAACTGATGACCGAGATGATGCTGCGCGATGCGTGCAGCGTCAGCGCCATGAGTTACGGCATTTTGCGCTATTTCAATGTTGCCGGCGCCGACCCCGCCGGTCGCGGTGGCCAATCCAGCAAGGTAAGCACGCATCTGATAAAGATCGCCTGTGAGGTTGCGGTCAATAGGCGCGATCATTTGTCGATTTTTGGCACCGATTATCCGACCGCCGACGGCACGTGTATCCGTGACTATATCCACGTTTCAGATCTGGCCGACGTGCACCGGCTGACCTTGCAGCACCTGAGTGACGGTGGATCGTCGGTAACGCTGAATTGTGGCTATGGGCGTGGATTTTCCGTCCGCGAAGTCATCAACCGGGTTGAACGGGCCGCCGGCAAACCTTTGGCTATTGTTGAAGCGGCACGCCGTGATGGCGATCAGGCAGTGATTATCGCCGATCCAAGCCGCGCCATGGATTTGCTGGACTGGACGCCGCGCTTTGATGATCTTGGTTTGATCGTCGGCCATGCGTTGGACTGGGAGCGAAAACTGCTTTTCAGAAACCGCACCGAAAGCGACGACAGATAAACACGGGCGTGGCGGATAAAGCACAGGCCAGTCTTGCATTGGATGATTTTGGCAGCGTTTTGGCCCTGCATATTGATTTCTGGGTCACACCATGGCAACCGGACGCCTGATATGACCAGAGTTGACGCACCCCTCCTGTTTTGAGCGTCAACGTTTCAAGACCAAGGTGTAAGCATATGAAACCCACCGCACTGATTACCGGCGTTACCGGTCAGGATGGCGCCTATCTGGCGCGA
>JBAUIL010000062.1:0-14242 GCA_049682915.1 Ahrensia sp.
ACCATGGTGAAGTTTGAGCATTCGGAACACATATTGCCGGTGTAGCCTTGCATCATGGATTTCATCCGCCGGTCGGCTTCGACCTTTTTGGCATCAACTGCAAGGCCGGTGGCGACGGCGGGTTTGCTGTCGACGGCTGGGGATGTGACCAGCTCTGCGTTGTCGGCATAGCTGCGGTCAAACGCCTGGGCGTCTTCCTGCAGTTCCAGAACCGGCGCGATGGCGAGGTTGGAATTGGCTGATCCTTTTGAAATCGCCATGACCTTTGTACCGGTGGTGGCCGGTGCAGCGCCTGCCTTGCCGGACGGGCCGGTGCCTGTTGGCGCGCGGTCAACAACCGACAGTTTGTGGCCGCGTGTCCAGCCCGATGAAACCGGGTCGGTCTTGCCCTCATGGATGCCTTTACCCATCGGGGTGGATGAGAATTCAGACTGGTCCACATGGCTCAGATCGTGGCGACCGAGATAGGAGATCGCCAATTCGCGGAACACATAGTCGAGGATTGACGAAGCGTTTTTGATCGCGTCATTGCCCTGCACCATGCCCGCAGGCTCAAACTTGGTGAAGACGAAGGCGTCGACATACTCTTCCAGTGGCACACCATATTGCAGGCCGAGAGAGACCGAGATCGCGAAGTTGTTGATCAGCGCGCGCAGCGTTGAGCCTTCCTTGTTCATGTCGAGGAAGATTTCGCCCAAACGACCATCATCATATTCGCCGGTGCGTAGGAACACGGTGTGTCCGCCGATTTTGGCTTTCTGGGTGTAGCCCTTGCGGCGGCCAGGCAGTTTTTCCTGATTGCGGACAACTTTTTCAATGATGCGCTCGACGATTTTCTCGGTCACCTGCACGGCACGCGCCGCCATCGGTGCTTCCATCATCTCTTCAACGTTGTCAGTGTCTTCATCGTCTTCGATGATGGACGCATTGAGCGGCTGGCTGAGTTTTGAGCCGTCACGGTAAAGCGCGTTGGCTTTCAGCGCCTTTTTCCAAGAGCGCATATAGGCTGCTTTACAGTCCTCAACGGTTGCCTCGTTGGGCATGTTGATGGTTTTTGAAATCGCGCCAGAGATGAACGGCTGAGCCGCAGCCATCATGTCGATGTGGCTGTTGACCGATAGGTAACGCTTGCCGATTTTGCCGCACGGATTGGCGCAGTCAAACACCGGCAGGTGCTCATCTTTCAGGAAGGGCGCGCCTTCCAGCGTCATCGCACCACAAATGTGAATGTTGGCGGCTTCGATCTCTTTTTTGCTAAAGCCGAGCGCGGCCAGCATGTCAAAACTGAAGTCGTTCAGCTGTTCATCGGTGAAGCCGAGCACATCTTTGGCGAAGTCTTCGCCGACGCTCCATTTGTTGAAACCAAACTTGATGTCGAAAGCCGACTTCAAGCCTTCATTGATGGCGGCTATCTTCTCATCGGTGAAGCCTTTGGCTTTCAACGTGGTCGGGTTAACGCCCGGTGCCTGGTTGAGGTTGCCGTGGCCGACTGCGTAGGCTTCGATTTCCGCCAATTGTGCTTCGGAATAGCCCAGCGAACGCAGAGCGGCAGGCACCGCCTGGTTGATGATTTTGAAGTAACCGCCACCGGCGAGCTTCTTGAACTTCACAAGCGCGAAGTCGGGCTCAATGCCTGTGGTGTCACAATCCATCACCAGACCGATTGTGCCGGTGGGTGCGATAACGGTGGCTTGCGCGTTGCGGTAGCCGTTCTTTTCGCCCAGTTCGACCGCTTTATCCCATGCGGCGCGGGCATGCTCGATCAGCTCTTTGTCGGTGCAGTCGTCAGCAATCAACGCGACCGGATCAACCGCGAGGCTCTCGTAGCCGGTTGTTTCGCCATAGGCGGCACGGCGGTGGTTGCGCATAACCCGCAGCATGTTGTCGGCGTTGGGTGCATAGCCCGGGAACGGGCCAAGCTCACCGGCCATTTCAGCGGATGTGGCATAAGACACCCCGGTCATGATGGCGGTCAGCGCACCACAGATTGCGCGGCCTTCGGTCGAGTCGTAGGGAATGCCGGAGCTCATCAGCAGGCCGCCAATATTGGCAAAGCCGAGGCCGAGTGTGCGGTACTCGTATGACAGGCGCGCGATCTCCTTGGACGGGAACTGCGCCATCATGACAGAGATTTCCAGCACGATCGTCCACAGGCGGGTCGCATGCTCATATTCCGCGACGTTGAACTTGTGGGTGTCTTTATCAGCAAAGCGCAGCAGGTTCATGGAAGCGAGGTTACACGCCGTGTCATCAAGGAACATATATTCCGAACACGGGTTTGACGCACGGATGGGGCCAGCCGCGGGGCAGGTGTGCCAGTCGTTCATGGTGGTGTTGTAGTGCAGGCCCGGATCTGCGGACGCCCATGCGGCGTAGCCGATTTTTTCCCAAAGCTCTTTGGCTTTGAGTGTCTTGGCAACCTTGCCGTCGCGGCGGTTGATCAGGTTCCAATCGCCATCGGCTTCGACCTGACGCAGGAAGTCGTCCTTCAGCGAAACCGAGTTGTTGGAGTTCTGGCCTGCGACGGTCAGATAGGCTTCTGAATCCCAGTCGGTGTCATAGGTTTTGAATTCGAGATTGGTGTAGCCCTGCTTGGCAAACTGAATCACCCGCTGGACGTAATTCTCTGGAACCAAAGCCTTTTTCGCCGCGCGCACTTCGCGCTTCAGGGCAGGGTTCTTGTTGGGGTCAAAACAATCGTCGTTTGAGCCTTCGCAATTGATGCAGGCCTTCATGACGGCATTCATGTGCTTGGCGACCACTTTTGAGCCGGTCACCAGTGCGGCGACTTTCTGCTCTTCAGTCACCTTCCAATCAATATAAGCTTCGATATCGGGGTGGTCGATGTCGACGACAACCATTTTGGCGGCGCGGCGTGTTGTGCCGCCGGACTTGATGGCACCGGCCGCACGGTCACCGATTTTCAGGAAGCTCATCAGGCCCGATGATTTGCCGCCGCCGGACAGGCGCTCGCCCTCACCACGCAGATGCGAGAAGTTGGAGCCGGTGCCGGAACCGTATTTGAACAGGCGCGCTTCACGCACCCAAAGGTCCATAATGCCGCCTTCATTGACGAGGTCGTCGCCGACGCCCTGAATAAAGCAGGCGTGCGGCTGTGGGTGCTCGTAAGATGATTTTGATTTTGTCAGCTTGCCGGTGAACGGGTCCACATAGTGGTGCCCTTGGCCCGGGCCGTCGATGCCATAGGCCCAATGCAGGCCGGTGTTGAACCACTGCGGGGAGTTCGGCGCGACGCGCTGGGTGGCCAGCATGAAGGACAACTCGTCCATGAAGGCAGCAGCGTCGTCTTCGCTGTTGAAGTAGCCGCCCTTCCAGCCCCAATAGGTCCATGTGCCGGCCAGGCGCGTGAACACCTGGCGTGCATCGGTTTCAGAGCCGTATTGCTCGTCTTCCGGCAAATCAGCCAGCGCTTTTTCGTCTGCCACAGAGCGCCACAGGAAGGATGGCACATCGTTTTCTTCAACTTTCTTCAACCGGGCAGGCACACCGGCTTTACGGAAGTATTTTTGCGCCAAAATATCGGCGGCAACCTGGCTGAATTGCCCAGGCACATCGATATTTTCCAAGCGGAAGACAATCGAACCGTCAGGGTTCTTGATTTCGCTGGTTGCCTTGCGAAATGGGATATCCGCGTAAGCTGATTGTCCGTCTTTGGTGAACCGCCGTTCGATGCGCATGGTCGTCTTCCCTCAATGTATGTGCGGCAAACCTGTGTGGTCTGTGCCGCTGCCTGCTGCTGTGGTGTGGCTTGCGCCGCTATATGTTGTGGCCGAGTGTTCCAGCCGGTGTCGCCATGCACAGCCGCCTGTGCAAAACGCTTTTGATGTGTTTGCCGTGGCGAACCGGTTTGGCCGCCAAACAAGCAATGGCCCAGCATAAAACCCTGTTTTGCAGGTGTTTCCGGCTTTGGCCATTAGAATGGATGTTTTTGCAGGGTTTGATTCTTGTCAGAATGCTGCCCGCCTAAAACACCCTATCTAGTGTGAGATTGAACTGCAAACACTAAATATAGTGTTAACAAATCCTTTCCCAAAAAAATGATTGTCCTGATACGCGACAAAATTCCCTAAATTTACGCGCACAAAGTCATGCGATGCTCAACACGCCCGACCGACTTTAAACTGGACTGAAACTCCCCGAGATACCCCCTCGGCGCTGCAACTTTCGTCACAATAAGGTCATAAAAAGCGACTCGGGCCAAAGCGTCAAGCGCTAGATTGAAGCAAAAGTTGAAATACTACATCTAGTAGCTGCAAAGCCCGTGATTGTGGGGATTGCGGGGATAAGTTTTTTTCGCACAGGTTTTTGGCGTTGTGGCGCTTGTCTTCTGAATTTAGCCCAAACGCCGATTAGCGCGGATGGCGAGTATGAGCGCAATCGCAAAAGCCACGGCACTTAGTGCAAACCAGGCACCGGGCAGGTTAATCAACGGATCAGGTGAAGATACGTGCGCTAGGATGAGCGAAGCCGCGAATGGCCCGATGATCACGGCCAAAGCATTGATGGACTGCAGTGCGCCCTGCAATTGGCCCTGACGGTTTTCGTCAACCGTTTTGGAGCAGATGGCATTAAGGGCAGGGGCACCGATGCCATTGCCGATGGCGTAGAGCGCAATCAATGGATACAGCATCCAACCTTCAGTGGCAGAGGCATAAAACAAAAACGAAAAACCGCTGATCGCGAAACCGGCAATCACTATGCGCCATTCGCCAAAGCGCTTGACCACCGGGCCCACGGCAAAACCTTGCACGATGAAATACATCACCCCGACAAAGGCGAGCGACCATGCGGCGGCGCGGATGTCCCAGCCAAAGCGGAAATCGAGATACAGCACCCATGTTGCTTCCAGCCCGCGCTGCGCGGTCGCGGTGATGAACAGGCCGATCATCAAGGGCATCAGGGCCGGGAAGGCGGCAATGCGCTTGAGTGTCTTGAACGGGTTGCATTCGCTGAGGTCAAGCGCGCGGCGCTTTGCTTCAGGCAGCGACTCCGGCAGCACAAAATAGCCAAACACAACATTGACGGCGGCCAGTGCTGCGGCGGCCAGAAATGGCAATCGGATGTCAATCGCGCCCAGCCATCCCCCCAAAAGCGGCCCCAAAATGAAGCCGACGCCGAAGGCGGCACCGATAAAGCCGAAATTGCGGGCGCGGTTGTCCGGTGTCGAAATGTCGGCGGCATAAGCGTTGGCCGTGGTGATGGTTGCCGCGAAGATGCCGCCCGCAAAGCGGATGATACCCAGCCAGAAATAGCTTGGGGCGAAGGCCGTCAGCAGATAGTCAAAACCAAGGCCAGTCAGCGAAATGAGCAGCACCGGGCGGCGGCCATATTTATCCGCGAGATTGCCGATGAGTGGCGAAAACAGAAATTGTGACAGCGCAAACAAAACGCCAATGATCGCGTAGACAAATGCCGCATTGGAGACAGACCCGTCGCCCATTTGCTGCACAAGTTTGGGCAACACGGGCCACGCCATGCCTACGCCGATCATATTGATGACGACGGTGATGATGATAAAAAGCAGCGCCCCTCTGGGTGGTGCTGTCCGCCCGGCACTGGCGGTGGCGGCGGTCACGTCTAGCCCTTGTGGCCTTCT
This sequence comes from Ahrensia sp., assembly GCA_049682915.1. Lineage (GTDB taxonomy): Bacteria > Pseudomonadota > Alphaproteobacteria > Rhizobiales > Rhizobiaceae > JBCDLI01. The sequence goes on from JBAUIL010000062.1 coordinate 5,618, forward strand.
GCAATCGGCTCTTGATAGCTCAAGCCCATGTCCCACGGAAAGAAGATCCAGGTGTCCTGGCTGACTTCGGTGATGAAAGTGTCGACCAGCGGCATGCCTTTCGGCTTGGCATACACGGTGGCAAAATGGGCTTTCGGCATCATCGCGCGCACCAGGCCGGCGGTTTTGCCGGTGTCGGTCAAGTCGTCAATAATCAGGATGCCTTCGCCTTCACCGGTCAATAATTCGGGGCTGATTTCTTTGATGACATGGATGTCGCCTTGCGCGTCATAGTCATGATAGCTCGCCACACACACAGTCTCGATGTTGCGGATGCCCAACTCACGGCACACGATCGCCGCGGGAACCAGACCGCCGCGGGCGATGCATACGATAGCTTTCCAGTCCGGCGACACATTGGCAACACGCCATGCCAAGGCGCGCGCATCGCGGTGGAACTGATCCCAGCTAACGGGAAATGCTTTTTCGGGGAGTGACATGGCGAGGCCTTGGCTGTGCAGATTTATAGTTCGATGCGCTTAGCGCGAGTTTTACGCAGGTGCAATATTGCAGCAGTCACTCTAACGCCCAAACCGGCGCTATTGGCCCGCCGCCTGAAGCTCTGACACCATGGCCTCGACGGCTTGCGTTGCTGCTGCTAACGCGTTTTCATCGCGGGCGCGCACCACAATCTCTGTCCAGAATGTGCCATCTTCATAGCGCGGGTAAGAGCCGATGACCGTGTCCGGGTGCGCTTCCTGAATGGCGGCCAGCGGGCTGCCGATGACGCCTTCGCCAAACGGGCATTCCACACTGCGTGATTGAAGCTTGATGCCGGTGCGAAGCGTCGGCAGCACATTGTCCAGCATCGCCTGGAAAATGGCTGGCACACCGGCCATCACATGCACATTGCCGATCACGAAGCCGGGCGCCTTGGAAATGGGATTGTCGATCAGGCCTGCGCCTTCGGGCACGCGCGCCATGCGCTGGCGCGCTTCGGTAAATTCCAACTGACGATGCGCATACCAGTCGGCTAGAATGCGCATTGCGCGTGCGTCATGTTCACAGGGCCGACCGAAGGCGGCGGCGACCGCATCGGCGGTGATGTCATCATGGGTCGGGCCGATGCCGCCGGAGGTGAACACATAAGTGTTGCGTTGGCGCAGCGCGTTGACCGCTTCGATGATTGCATGCCGGTTGTCGGCCACCATGCGGATCTCAGTGAGATCAATGCCAATCGCTGTCATAATGGATGACAAATGTGCCGCGTTGGAATCGCGGATACGACCCGATAAAATCTCGTCGCCGATAACGACCATGGCCGCCGTGACCGGTGTATTTGGTGTGTCTTGCATGGTGCTCTGTGCGCAGATGTGTGTTCTCAAGGTCAATCTAGAGCTTGATGACTGATATTGCCACATCAATGTGGTATCCCGCATTTTTCGGGTTGCGAAAATTGCGGTTGGTTGCCGTAAGTGGGCTAAATTGGAACCAGATGGCTCTCATCGTTTCTACGAAACGATTGCCGCCATACACACTTCGAAGGCGTGTCCACGTTTTTATCAAAACGTGTTTGGTGCCCCCTGCCGGACTCGAACCGGCACGATCAAAGATCGAGGGATTTTAAGTCCCTTGCGTCTACCAATTCCGCCAAGGGGGCACGGCTTTGCAGCTAGCGGACGGCACCGCTCTTGGCAAGCGCTGTGATGGTGCTGTGGGCTTATTCGCGCCAGAAGGACGGGCTGATGAGAACCAGCATGGTAAACAGCTCCAAGCGGCCTAACAGCATGCCGAAGCTGAGAATATATTTTGCGGGATCCGTAAGTTCTGAAAAATTACCGGCGGGGCCAATTTTGTCGCCCAGACCAGGACCGACATTGGACAACGTTGTCAGCGCGCCTGAAAAGGAGGTGACGAGGTCTTCACCGGTTGCAGCCAGCGCCAACGTGCCTAAAAACCACAGCAGCAAAAATGTCGCAAAATACATCAGCGTGATGAACTGGATGCGCTCGGGAATGGATACGGAACCGGTGCGCACGCTGCGCACGGCATTGGGATAAATGAACGTGTCCAGCGCCTTGCGGATGACACCCCACAGGATAATCCACCGATAGGCCTTGATGCCGCCGGATGTTGAACCCGAACACCCGCCCAATGCCGTTGCAAACAGGAACATGGCTATCGTGAAAGGGCCCCACAGCATGTAATCGTCATTGGAATAGCCGGTGGTCGTGATGATGGAGGTGATGTTGAACAGAGCGTGGGCAAACGCCTGCTCGCCGACAAAGACCTCATTGATGCGCAGTTCAATTGCCAAGAAAATCGACAGCGCCATCGTGTAGCCGAAAAACACAAACACCTGATTGTCCTTGAACGCTTCAAACCGTCCACGGATGGCCAGCAAGATCATCACCGGGAAGGGTAGCGCGCCAATAAACATGAAGATGATCGCGACCCAATGGGCCGCATCGTTGAAAAAGGCGAATGACCGGTCATGCGTAGACAGTCCACCCGTCGACAGCGTGGTCATGGCGTGATTGACGGCATCAAAACCGCTCATGCCTGCGACAGCGTAAAGGATGGCGCACAGCACTGTCAGAGCTGTGTAAATGGCGACAATCGAATAGGCGTAAGTAGAAAACCGCGCGAACGGTCGGTCATAGCGGTCCGACGATTCAATTTTGAACAGGCTGGAGCCACCGATCCGCAAAAATGGCAGGATAAACAGCGCCAAGACAATAACACCAAGCCCGCCGAACCATTGCAGCATGGAGCGCCAAAGCAAGATGCCCGGCGGCATGAAATCGAGCCCGCTCAGCACAGTCGAGCCGGTGGCGGTGGCGCCCGACACGCCTTCGAAAAAGGCGTCCGCCAGGGACAGTTCTAAGCCCGCACCATAAAGCGGCACCATGGCGCACACCGAAAATGTCAGCCACATCATGTTGACCAGCAAAAATGTAAATCGTGTGGAGACGACCGGCGGGTTGGGCGAACGGGTGGCAACGGCCACCAGCGCGGAAAAGCCGCCAATGCCCGCGGCAGAACTGGCAAAAACAACCCAATCGGGGTTGTCATAATAAAGATCAACCAAGCCGGGAATCAGCATCATCGTCGCCAAATAAAAGGCCAGAATTGCGCTGATGTGGATGGCACTGCGCAGCATATTGCCGTTCATCCGGTTTCGATATCCCTGTTGTCGACGTTCAATGCCGGTTGGTTTATTGAGCCGCTACCATATACTTTGCCACAGCGCCACAACACACCTTTTTTGCGCGCTTTGAAAAACGGGGGCACCGATGACACAATTCACTCAAGCCGTAGCCGATGCAGCGGCGCATATGAGAGATTTGTTCGAGCCGACCCCACTGCAGCACAATGCTTATCTGAGCGCGCGTTATGGCGCGGAGATTTATCTCAAACGTGAAGACCTGTCGCCGGTCCGCTCCTACAAGATCCGTGGCGCGTTCAACTTTTTCCGCAAAAGGGTAAGCCGGGCCGATGCGCCCAACTATTTTGTGTGCGCGTCCGCGGGCAATCACGCACAGGGCTTTGCCTTTGTGTGCAAGCATTTTGGCAAAAAGGGCGTTGTCTTCATGCCCGTTACGACACCGCAGCAAAAGATCGACAAGACACGCGCCTTTGGCGGCGACAGCGTAGAGATTCGCCTGGTGGGCGACATTTTTGATGAGTGCAACGCAGCCGCGCTGGCCTTTGCTGAGGCGGAAAATGCGTTGATGGTGCCGCCGTTTGACCATGAGGATATCGTCGAAGGCCAAGCCACAGTCGCCTTAGAAGTGGCCGCGCAAAAGCCGTTCGGCGTGAACTTTGACGATGTTTTTCTGGCGGTTGGCGGCGGCGGCCTGTCAGCAGGTATGAGCCGCTATTTTGCCGACAGCGACATGGCAGGGCAGTTTCATTTGCTGGAGCCGATGGGCGCGCCCAGCCTCAAGCGCAGCTTGCGCGCCGGTGAGCGGGTAACGCTGGGCGAGGTTGACAGCTTCGTTGATGGCGCAGCTGTGGCGCGGGTTGGCGCGGTGACGTTTGAGACGTTGAAACGCTTCAGCAGCGATGACGTGTCGCTGATCTCTGAAAACCGAGTCTGCACGACCATTCTCGACATGCTGAACATAGAAGGCATCGTGCTGGAGCCAGCCGGTGCGATGTCGGTGGATGCGCTGAAAGACTTCAAAGGCCATATAAAAGGCCGCACGGTGCTGTGCATCGCGTCGGGTGGCAACTTCGATTTCGAACGCCTCGCTGAAGTGAAAGAGCGCGCGTTGAAAGCGGAAGGAAAGAAGAAATATTTCGTGCTGCGGCTGCCCCAGCGCCCGGGTGCACTTCGGGACTTTCTCGAATTGCTCGGGCCTGACGACGACATTGCCCGGTTTGAATATCTCAAAAAGTCAGCCCGCAATTTCGGCTCGATCCTGATCGGTATTGAAACCAAGGATGCGGAAAACTTTGAGGGCCTGACCACACGCATGACCGGGGCGGGCATTGTGTGGCAGGATATCACCGACAATGATCTGGTGGCTGGTCTACTTATCTAGTGCGTTAACTGAAGCGTCAGCTTCAATCGTAAGCGTGCCGTCATCGTGGCGTTTGGGTGGGATTTTGCCATTGCGCGACAGCAAGATTGCGATGGGCCGCGTGCCGTCAAATTCTGACAGAATAATCACCAGAATCGCGGTGATCGGCACTGACAACAAGGCGCCTGCCACGCCCCACAGTGAGCCCCAGCTGGTCAAAGCGACCAGAATGACAAAAGGGCTGAGATTGAGCGAGCGGCCCAAGAAGGATGGCTCGACAATCGAGCCCATGAATACCTGACACAGCACCAGCGCGATAAAAATACCGATCACCATGGCGGGGTCGCCGAACTGCACGATGGCGATGGCTGTCGGGAACAGAACGCCCAGGAATGAGCCAACATAAGGAATGTAGTTGAGAAGCGCGATCAGCACGCCCCAGAAAGCGGCAAAATCCAGCGCGACGAAGGCCATCACCGCATAGCTGATCAGACCGAGGATAAGATTGACCAGCGTCTTGGCGGCCAGATAATCGCCGATGCGGTTGTTGATGATGCCAACGATTTCACCGACGCGGCGGTTGTCCGCCGGGCTGTCAGACAGCGCGCCAAGCTTGTTTTCAAACGAGCGACGCTCCGCCATGGCAAAGCCCGTGTAAACCAGCACCACGAAGACCGAGCCGACCAGCACCGAGATGGATGTGACTGTGCCGCCAATCAGCGATTGCAGCGAGATACCGCCCAGCACATCGCGGCGGATCGTGTCCCATGTCGGTTCGGTGTCGAAATCGAGTATTTGGCCGAGATAGCCCGCGAACTCCTGAATGATCGCCAAAAGCCGCGCCTGATAGACCGGGGCCAGTTCCACCAACTGTGTGATGTTGGAAATAATCAACGACACAAAAGCGGTCACAATGCCCGCGATGAGCAAGATCGAGATCGTGAACCGGATGGAGCCGGGCATGACCGGGCCAATCAGCGGTACACGCTCCAGCCATTGCGCCACGGCGATGATGATATAGGCCAGAATGATCGAGCCGATGACCGGGATGAAGACATTCTGGCCGATATAAAGCACCCAGCCGATCATAAGGGTAAGCGCCAGGCCGTAAACGAGATTTCTAAACCGGTCGTGCGCGTTCATGGGAAGTGCTTCTGTGTGTGGAAAAGGTGTTTCACGCTATCTTGGTCAGTTTATTGGATTGTGCAACCGAAGCCAGCGCACTAATTGCTGTGTGCGGCGAATTTGCGCCACAAATTTGTTTTCTCGGGGGGGAAGTATGGCTGGTCTTGTGGCGCTGTGCGCAGCCTATGTGCTGTCGCAATTTTATCGCGCGTTTCTGGCGGTGCTGACGCCGGACCTGATTGCTGAATTGGGCGCGACAAAAGCCGAGCTGTCGCTGGCGTCAGGCATGTGGTTTTTCACCTTTGCGGCCATGCAGTTTGCGGTGGGCGTGTCGCTTGACCGCTTCGGGCCGCGTCGTACGGCAGGCTATCTGTTGGGTGTCGCCAGTGGGGCGGGTGTTTTGCTGTTTGCCTTTGCCTGGTCACCCATGAGCATCATTGTCGCGATGGGCTTGATCGGCATTGGCTGCGCGCCGGTGCTGATGGCGTCGCTGTTCATCTTCTCCTACAAGTTTTCGCCGCTGCGCTTTGCGACGTTGACCTCGGTTTTCATCGGCATTGGAACGCTGGGCAATGTGGCAGGCGCAACGCCGCTGGCATGGGCGGCGGAAGCGTTTGGCTGGCGGGGTGTCGTGCTGACCATCGGCGTTTTGACGCTTGCGGTCGCGGCTGCAATCTTGGCGTTGGTGCAAGACCCTGACACAGACAAAACCAGCGGTGAGGGCGGCTTCAAGGGCTTCATTACGCTGCTGAAAATGCCGGTGCTTTGGTTGATCTTCCCCGCCATGCTGGTCAACTATTCAGCCGCCGCTGGCATTCGCGGCCTGTGGGCCGGGCCGATGTTGATCGACATTTATGCGGCGGACGCGGCAACCATCGGCTTGGTGACCTTGTTTATGGCGCTGGCGATGAGCGCGGGCAGCTTTATCTACGGCCCGCTCGACACGCTGTTTAACAGCCGCAAATGGGTGGCGCTGTCGGGCATGGTCATCGGCGTGGCCGCGATGGCCTATCTGGCGGTCGCGCCCAATTCGGGCCTCGTGGTGGTGACCGTGGCCTTCATCATCATTGGCGTCACCGGCATGGTCTATGGTGTCATCATGGCGCACGCCAAAGCGTTTTTTCCAGCCCACCTGACGGGTCGAGGCATCACGCTGATGAATTTTTTCTCGATTGGCGGTGTGTCACTGATGCAAATCGCCACCGGCAGCGTGGTCAGCAATGCGGGCGGCGAGGCGGCGGACGTGTATAGCGCGCTGTTCTGGTTCTATGTGGCAGCCTATGCGGTGCCGGTTGCGGTGTACGCGTTTTCGAAGGATGCGAAGCCGCGGGGGTGAGGGGGTAGGATTCGATAAACTTCCTCAATCCTTGATATGGGGGGCTTTCTTACTAAGTCGCTGAATTTGATAAAACCAAAAATCACACTCTATTGATTATCTTGAAATCTGAGCTACACGATTTAAAAATACCTATAAAAATTTTTCGTTGTAATTTTTGGAGGTCAGATTACTGTCAAATAAAAAACAGGACAATATTCATCTAGGGCGTGAAATGAAACTCTTCCCTCAAGATAATAGCGTAGTAATTTATGAAACTGCGTTTGAGGACGATGACATCCTAGAGCGCAGCTCGATTTCAAAGCAGCTGTCGGACCTTGTCGAGCGAATGGAGGATCCCATTGTATTGGCGCTCGATGATATATGGGGTTCAGGAAAAACTTATTTTCTAAAGAGGTGGGTTGGGGCGCACAGAAAGGAAAATAAGGGACGTGCGGTGACTGTATACTTTGACGCGTTTGAGAGTGATTATCTTTCTGATCCTCTTGTTTCGATTATTTCAGCAGTGAGCGAGCGGATACCTGCAGAACAGCAGTCAACGCTTGAAAAGTGGAAATCGGCAGCTACAAAGCTCGCAAAACCATCATTCGGAATAGCCTTATCACTTGCAACATTCGGGGCTAAGCAGCACCTCGATCAGATCGGCGACGTGATTGCAGACGCGGCTAGTTCTGAAGCAACGGATGCTGCTAAAAACCTATGGGCTGCGGAAAAAGAACGAAAAGATGCAGTTAAATCATTTCAAGATTTGTTGATTCAGCTGACCAAAGATGAAGACGCTCCAATCGTTATTGTCATCGATGAGCTGGATCGATGTAGGCCAGATTATGCCCTATCGGTTTTAGAGACAATTAAGCACTTCTTTTCGGTTCCTAATGTCCATTTCATACTGGGTATCAATGGAACAGCGCTTGAAAATAGCGTGAAAGCTAGGTACGGCGCTGATGTAGACGCTGAGAATTATCTTCGGAAGTTCATCAGTGTATCCTTTTCGCTTCCTAAGACGATTGGCGCTGGACGCGATGAAACAGTTGTTATGCGGTACGCAAAACAACTAATTTCTGACATGAAATTACCCGGAAATCTTTCAAATCGTTGTGCCAACTTGTTGTCGTATGTCGCGTTAGAAAACGAAGTCTCACTTCGAGACGTTGGGAAAGTTTTTTCAAAAATTGCGCTTCTTCCAAATGAGGCTACAACTGAAAATTTAATGCCTGGGTGGACAGATATAATCTGCGTTCTTATTCTAAGTTCTGTTTTAAATCCAAAACTTCACAAGAAACTTGTTTTGGCTAACAGCTCTACCAACGAGATACGCGATTTTCTAGGGGCCTCAAATATTAAAACAAAATACAAAATCGACGGTGAATTCAATCGTGAATTTGATCGTGGATTAGCAGTCTGGCTTGTATTAACGGTTTATGCCTGTGGAGTTTCAAAAAGTTTAGAGATTGATGATGAAATTTTGCAACGGCAGTGGGATTCTATGGGTCAATATTTTGATAGATTCCCATCACTTACAGAGATCAAAAAAATTCCTGCAGAAATACAAAGAATTTGGATAGATGTTTTTAGGATATAGTGATCAATCTTGATGTTAATACTTAAAATGCCCATTGATTATACGATTGATGTTGGTAGTTGAAAGTATCGAAC
>JBAUIL010000063.1:0-14242 GCA_049682915.1 Ahrensia sp.
TCACATCGTCAAAAAACCGGTCAATCGGCGCACGCAATTGTGCCAACGCACCAAACGCGCCTTCATAATCTTCGCGGCTTGCCGCATCATCGGCATCGGCAGTGGCTGTTTGCAGCGTGGCGTGCAGATCTTTTTCAGCGGCTTCGCTCAGCAGCGCCGCATCCACAGCGGCATCAAACGCGCCGTCACCGGCTTTCTTTTCTTCTGCCGCTAAAATGTTCATCGCCCGCTTGGTGCCCGCTAACAGGTTCGCGCCGGTCTCGCTGTCCAAGAGCTTTTGCAATGCTTCCACCTTGCGCACGATCAGCAGCAAATCGTCATCGCCTTCGGCCAGCACCGCATCAATCAAATCATGACGCACACCCTTGTCGCGCAGGTACACTTTGAGCCGGTCATGGAAGAAGGAGAGGAGGTCAGCGTCTTTGGCGAAGGTCGCCAAATTGATCCGGATCCCATTCTCCAACACAATACGGATCACACCCAGCGCCGCACGACGCAGCGCATAGGGGTCTTTCGAGCCTGTCGGCTTTTCATCAATCGCCCAGAAGCCCGTCAATGTGTCGAGCTTGTCGGCCAGCGCCACGGCAATCGCCACCGGGTCGGTTGGCACCGCATCAGACGGGCCTTGCGGCTTGTAATGGTCTTCCAAGGCCAGCGCGACAGACGCGTCCTCGCCCTGCAACTCAGCGTAGGTGCGACCCATCGCGCCTTGCACTTCGGGAAACTCGCCGACGATTTCCGTGGTCAAATCCGCCTTGGCCAGATGCGCGGCGCGCTTGGCTTTGGCGGCATCCGCACCGACGATGGGCGCAAGCGCTTCTGCCAGCGCGGCAATGCGCGTCACGCGCTCGCCCTGCGTGCCGAGCTTGGCATGGAAGGTAACACCGAGCGCATCGAGCTTCGCCATGCGCTGGTCCAGCGGCTTGGCGAGATCAAGCCCGAATTTTCCGGCGCTATCAGCCAGCTTATCAAGATCGGGCAGGGGGGACTGATCCGTGTTCCAAAAATGCAGCGCATCGGACAGGCGTGCGCGCACCACCTTGCCATTGCCGCGCGCGATCTCCGCGCCGCCATCATGGGCCACAATGTTGGACACCAGAATGAACGTGTTGGTCAGCTGCCCATCCGCATCACGGCACACAAAGCATTTCTGGTTGGCCTTGATGGTCAGGCGGATGACCTCGGCGGGAATCTGCAAGAAGTCCTGTTCAAATTCGCCCATCAGCACGACAGGCCATTCCACCAGATTGGCGACTTCTTCCAAGAGGCCTTCGTCTTCCACCAACTCAATGCCATTGGCAAAAGCCAGGTTGCGCGCTTCGGTGGCGATCAGGTCTTTGCGGCGCTCGGCGTCCAGCACCACATGGCGTTTTTCCAGTGCGGTGACATAATCATCAAACCGCCGCACGGTGAATGTGCCCGGCGCATGAAACCGGTGGCCTTCCGTTTCATTGCCCGACACCAGACCGTCGACGTCAAAGCGAATGACATCCGGCTCTTCGGTTTCAGGGCCGAACGTGCACAGCATGGATTGCAGCGGGCGCACCCATTTCAACGCGCCGGGCTTGGCCGAGGCGGTGCCCCAGCGCATGGATTTCGGCCACGGGAACGCCTTGACGATCGGCGGCATGATATCGGCAATAATTGTCTGCGCGTCGCGGCCCTGCTTGCGAATAACGGCGACATAGAAATCACCCTTTTTGGGGTCTGTGCGCACTTCCGCTTCATCAATGGAAGCGAGACCGGCACCGCGCACAAAACCTTCAATGGCTTTTTCGGGCGCGTCTGTGCGCGGGCCTTTGCGTTCTTCGGCCGTGTCGGCGGAGCGCGCGGTCAGGCCACGAATGTCCAGCGTTAACCGGCGCGGTGTCCAGTAAGGCCGCGCGCCTTCATAGGTCAAACCATTGTCCACCAGCGCGTCAGTCACCAGTTTTTTCAGGTCTTCGGCAGCTTTACGCTGCATACGCGCGGGAATTTCTTCCGAAAAGAGTTCAAGCAAAAGATCGGGCATGATTTTGAAGGCCGGATTATGAATGTTGATGCGTTGCGGCGGCTCTAGCAGCCTTGGGGTGGCTTGTCACCAGCCGCCACCACCACCACCGCCGCCACCGCCGCCCGAGAAACCGCCGCCACCGGAAAAACCCGATGATGATGATTTGGGCGCCGGCATGGATTGCGTCATGGAACTGGCAATTGACGAGCCGAGATTGCCCATCGTGTCGCCAATCCGGTCAGCGCTAAAGGCATCGCGTCCTCTATACCACGACGGCCCATAGTAGCCGATGGCTGCCGCCGTGCCTGCAGCAATTGCCGCTGCGAGCCACGTTTGAAATGAGCGCGACCATTGCTTTTCAACGCCCAATGCCACCGCATAAGGCAGCAGCTTCTCGTAATGTTGAGGGCTCATTTCCGGTGCGCCCTGCATGTTCATGCGGTCGGCTTCGGCGACAGTCAGATAATGTTTCAAGCCGTCAATCTCCACCATGCGCTGCTGGCCGATGGGGGTTGGCGCACCCATGATCAAAAAGAACAGCACGCTGACCGCAACCAGGCCCGCAACACCGGCTAGCATGACCGGTCGCGTGATCAGCGATGGCAGCAACACCTCGGCAATGCCGGTGATGGAGAAAACCGCAAACACGCCGATGAAGCACAGCATGAAGGCGGACTGTATTTTGGCGCCAAGCGTGCCACCAAACCCTTTGACGATTTGAATGATAAGGATCGACAAAACGCCGCCGATGAAAATCATCGGTACCAATGCGCCAAGGTCCGCACTGGTCTGGCTCGCGGCCCAAATAGTGCCGACAAGCGCCAGCGCGGTAATGATAACACCCGGTGCCAAATAAAGCAGATTGTCCTTGTAATAGGTATCGCGATGCTCGCTCTCCATCGCGCTCGAAAAGCCTGACGCCAGACTTTTAATCGTTACGCCATTGGCCTTGTTGATGGTCAACGCGCCACCTGCTCCCTCAATCCGGTTCAACAAGGTCCGTTCACCCACCGGCAGGCCTTTGACGCCGGGGCGGCTGTCAGCAATCGTCATGGTCACCGCTTCGCCGATGTCATCGAGGCTGATCAAGCCTTTGACAGCAAGCGACAATGCCGCAGCGGAAATCGCAGCAAAGCCGCTGCCCTTCAATCCTTTATGATCGATGTAATGCGCCAGCGCGGGCGACACACCGTCCGGCAAATCCCAGCGTGGCACCATGGTGGCCCGTGGCGGGTCGCGGCCAACCTTGGACCAGGCGAGATAATAAGCGCAGAAGGCCAATATCAATCCCAATACGGCGATGATCTCAGCGAGAAAATCCCGAATGAACCAGCCGACCTGCTGGTCGCTGCCGGGGGCAGCAATGATACCCTTGGGTATAGCGGCAACAATCGTCAGCCCCTCGCGTGGGGCCAATGTTTGGGTGGTTTTGAAGGTTGCAATCCGGCCACCGGCATTCAGCGATTGCATCGCATGGGTTCCGGTTGCACCCAATGGCCCGGTGAAGGTTTTGAGTTCGGTAAACTGTCCGGCGGGCAGCGTCACTGTCGCGCTGGCATCCTCAATAGCGAACTGCCAATCATTACCGGTGACATTCCAATACAATTCGTCATGGCTGTCAAAACGACGCAATTGCCGGTCTGTCGTATAGGTGATGGTGTAGGTGTAAAAACCGGTTTCCAGTAAAACATCACGGTCGCCGATATAGATGCGCAATGCGCGGCTGGCGCGCTCGACGAAATGCGGCTCCGGTCTGCCATCACGCGTGACACTTTGCAGGTTAAAGCCAACCTGGCGCTCACGCCCGTCCGCCCCTTCAAACACGGTTGGAAAGTCACGAAAAATCCCGCGGCGGATGTCGCGACCCTCCGCATGCACGCGGATCGTTTCCGTAACGGTGAGGGTGCCGTTGGTTGCAATGTCGATATCGGCATCAAAGCGCTCGATGCGCTCCTGCGCAAAGCCCACGCTACTGGAAATTAGAAACCAGGCGGTGAACCAGACAATTAGTTTGGCAATAGAGCGCACGGTCGGCTTCTCCCGCTCAGTTAAACGAAACCTGCGGATTGGCGCGGTCTGTGGCGTTTTCCAGCTCGAAATAGTCCGCCTGCACGAAGTTGAACTGATTAGCGACGAAATTGGACGGGAAGCTTTCAACTTTGATGTTCAACTCACGCGCCGAGCCATTGTAATAGCGCCGCGACATTTGAATTTCGCCTTCGATGGTCTCCAGTGTTTTTTGCAATTCCAGAAAGTTCTCATTGGCCTTCAGGTCAGGGTAGGCTTCTGCCACAGCGAACAGTTTGCCGAGCGCCTGGCTCAACATGCCTTCTGCTTTGGCCCGGCCTGCGACATCATTCGGGTTCACGCCCTGCGCTGCTGCCCGCATGGCAGTGACACTTTCTAGCGCATCTTTTTCATGGCTGGCATAGCCTTTGACGGTTTCAACCAGATTGGGGATCAGGTCAGCACGGCGTTTCAGCTGTACGTCAATGCCGCTCCATGCTTCCTGCACCATCTGGCGCGCCCGCACGAGGCCATTGTACGTCACGATGACATAGCCGACGACGGCGATGACGAGGATGATGAGAATAGTGCTGCCGCTGAACATGATGATTCCCCGATAAGTCAAACAGTGAAACGAGTTTAGCGATGCAACGTAACAGTGTCACCAAACAAACAAGCAAAAAACCCGCCCGGCAGAGCCAGACGGGTTTGGGTGGGTTTCAGTTTTGTTTTTGGTATCAGCTGTCTGGCAGCATGACTTTGTCGATGATGTGGATGACGCCGTTCGACGCGCGCACATCGGCGGTCACGACATTGGCACCGTCAACGGTGACTGCGCCTGTGTGTGCATTCTTGTCGACGGCCAAAAGGCGGTCACCATCGGCTTTGATGGTGCGCACATGGATGGTGCGGCCCGGCAACTGGTTTGAAGCCAATTCACGCGGCAACACATGGTATGAAAGGATAGCTGCCAACTGATCTTTGTTTTCTGGCTTGAGCAATGTCTCAACAGTGCCAGCCGGCAGAGCGGCGAATGCCTCATCAGTTGGTGCAAACACTGTCAGGTTTTGGCCATTGGCCAACGCGCCATCAAGACCGGCTGCCTGCGCTGCGGCGATCAAGGTGCCGAACACGCCTGCGCCCTGTGCCACCTCAACAATGTTGTCAGCTTTGGCTGGAACCGCCGCAACAGCAACCGCCAGTGAAAGGGCAGCGCCCGCAATAAATTTACGCATAATAAAACTCCGAATTGGTCAATACGACGCAGCCTCCCCGCATCGTTGGCCTGTCTACGGGTGCAAGTCATCTTGGATTTAGATTAACCGAGCTTCGCCGCATGACAAAAAAGTGAGTGATCCACTTGAAAAGGCATACGTAAGGCCGGAAATATTGTCTGATGTGCTGTTAAACTTCATCCGGTAATGTGAAGGGCGTGTCGTCATCACCGTCATCGTCGCGCTGGTAGCGTGGCAACGGGCTGTAGAAGACAGCAGCAACATAGGCGCTCAAAATCATCACCGATAAAGCGCCGACAAGCACGGTGATCACACCCGGCGCAACATAGGCAAACACAATTGTGCGCCACAGTTGGGTGACGCTATAGCCGAATGCCAGCACCCAAAGCGTCCACGCCAGCACCGGCTTGCCGCGACTGCGCATTTTCCAAAAAAACAAAATGCCAAGCACACAAATGCCGAGCGTCATCGCGAAGTAGACCAGAGCTATGGGGTGGTAGGGCATTGCGCCCTAAGCCCCACCGGTCGGAGGTCTTATTCCTTCATACAAGCCATGTTTAACGCCACCTTGAGCGTCGAACGCGGTCTCAATAATTTTGAAAAATTCTGAGTCGGATTTTTGATAATGACGATACATGGAATAGGCTACGAGATCGGCGAATTGGACCATTCGCGTCGCTCGGCTATCCACGAAGAACGGTACATCAGCGAGGTTTCTCGTTTTTCCCCAAGTATGGCCTGATAGTTTAAAATCACGAGCAAGGGTTTGCAGTGTCGTCTCTTTTGTAGATTTATCGAGTATGACCAAGCCGCGTTGTTTGTTTGCGCTGGTCCTGTTTATACGGTTTAGGAAGTGATCAAAACGGCTTACCACCTGTTCAAACGCCACTTCCATGGCATCTTGTGGAGATACAAATGCCTTTTGCACGACCGCGCCAAATAATGCGCGTTTCCCTCGAAGGCGATCATAGCTGGAAAGGGCTTCTGCTAGATGCGCGCGACGCGTATTTCTATCTCGGATAGATCGCCAAAAGCCTTTTCCAGCGAGAATATGATTCCCATGGAATTCTAATTCTTCAGCTTTGTCGCCGACAATTTTCTCAGCCTGCTGACAAAGCGCATCATCCAGAAAATGTGCTTGACGTTCGTAGACCGCAATTCCAGCCAATACGATGAATTGATCATCTTTATTGTCAACCGAACCGGCATCATCAAGATATAGCAGATACATAAAAGGCAGCCGTGTGAAAACCTGTTTCAGCGCACTGCATAAGGCAGCACTCACGACCGCATTTAGCAGATGTGCATATTACACGTAAAAGTCAAGTTAACAAACATCCTAAGCCCCACCGGCTTCTGTCAACAAAAACGCTTCACCACAGGCTTTCGACAAGTCGCGTACTTTCAAAATATAGCTTTGGCGCTCGGTGACGGAGATCACGCCGCGGGCGTCGAGCAGGTTGAAGACGTGGCTGGCTTTGATGCACTGGTCGTAAGCGGGCAACACGCATTTGTGCATGTTGCCGGTTTCGCCGGGGGCACCCGCTGCCAATAGTGCGGCGCATTCGGCTTCAGCGTCTTTGAAGTGCTGCAACAGCATGGCTGTGTTGGCAAATTCGAAATTATGGCGCGAGTATTCCTGCTCAGCCTGCAAGAACACATCGCCATAGGTGATCTTGTCGTCGCCTTCCAACCCGTTGAAGTTCAGATCATAGACATTGTCGACATTCTGCACATACATGGCGAGGCGTTCGAGACCGTAGGTCAACTCGCCTGATACCGGTGAGCATTCGATGCCGCACACTTGCTGGAAATAGGTGAATTGGCTGACTTCCATGCCGTCGCACCAGCACTCCCAACCAAGGCCCCACGCGCCCAGCGTTGGGCTTTCCCAGTCATCTTCGACAAAGCGGATATCATGAAGCAGCGGATCGATGCCGATCGCGCGCAGCGAGCCAAGATACAGCTCTTGCAGGTTTGGCGGCGAGGGCTTCAGCAAGACCTGATATTGGTAATAGTGCTGCAAACGGTTGGGGTTTTCGCCATAGCGGCCATCGGTCGGGCGACGTGACGGCTGCACATAGGCGGCCTTCCACGGCTTTGGTCCCAATGATCGCAAGGTTGTGGCCGGGTGAAACGTACCGGCACCGACTTCCATGTCGTAGGGCTGCAGAATTGCGCAGCCATATTCCGCCCAATAATTGTGAAGCGTCAGAATGAGGCCTTGAAACGAACGGGTCGGATCGAGCGGTTTGATGGACGATTGATCAGTCATGGCGACACTTTTGCGGCTGGCTTGAAGTGGCGTTCAAGTGGCATGGCGCACAAAATGCGTCAACCTCACTCATCATCCTTGATGACGCGGTATTCGCCGGTTTCGGGATCCTGCTTGAGCGTACCGACTGCGCCGGTCTGCTTTTCTTTTTCCGCTTCACGCACCCGCGCCGACACCCGCTCGGCTTCAGCCACAAAGCGTTTGTAGCCGAAATATCCAACAGCGGCGATGGCCGCGAAAAACAGCAGTTGAGGCATATCTACAGTCCGTAGCGGCCCCACAGGCCGCGCTCTTCCAAGGCGCTCATCATGCCATTGGCCGCGCTATGCGACAAGCCGGATGTGGCGGTTTCATCAAGCGACATCCCAAAACCGCGCCGTCCAAAAAGGCCGCGCGGCGCGCTGATCAGCTTCAACTCGGTCTTGTCGCCATAGCGCGCCTTCATGAAGGAGCGCATATCACCGATATGGTCGACCAGGCCCAGTTCCTTGGCTTTGCCGCCGGCCCAGAAACGTCCGGTGAAAATGTCAGGATTATCCGCCAGCTTGTCGCTGCGGCGTTCTTTGACAACGTCTTTGAACACCTCATGAATGTCCAACTGCAGCGACTTGATGTGCTCGATGTCTTCGTCACGCGCGGGCTTGAACGGGTCGAGCGTCGATTTGTTGTCACCTGCTGTGTAAACGCGCCGTTCGATGCCAAGCTTCTCAATGGCTTCCACAAAGCCGAACCCGGCGGAAATAACCCCGATTGAGCCGATGATGGATGAAGGGTCCGCGATGATCTCGTCGCCCGCCACCGCGATGAAATAGCCACCGGACGCAGCAACATCTTCGGTGAACACAAACACTTTCTTGTCGTGCTCTTTGGCCAAATCGCGGATGCGGCGATAAATAAGATTGGACTGAACAGGTGAGCCGCCGGGCGAATTGACCGAAATGGCTACCGCTGGTGCGCTTTTGATCGAAAAAGCTTTTTCCAAGGGCCCGGCAGCGGAAGCAAGCGACAGCGTTTGTTGAAACCGTCCGCCACCATCAGCAATCATGCCTTTCAGGCGGACAACCGGAATAATGGTTACTTCCTTGCGGAAGCGCTTGGGCATGAGTTTTGCAAATGGATTTTTCACCGGGGAACCTCTTTGATTTCCCCTCCATGTAAGCGCTGTTCGCACCGCTGCAATGGGCGGCGGTGCGAATTTGCCATGGTCAGAAAAGATCGTTGATCGGCTTGTTTGCGGACGCGGTCGTCATCAAGTCAAGCTCCTGCGAAGCAACCACATTGATTTCCAATGTCTCGCCAGACCGCATTGAAGCCGCATGCACATGCGCGTCCATCAACATAGCGGCGGTGACTTCTCGCTTGGCAAACCGTGGCAACGGCATGGCGTAAATATTGTCGCCTAGTTCTACCATCAGCATGGGCGGGGCTTCCGCAGGCTCATCTCTATCCAAGGGAAGGTCGTCCGGAGGCCCGTTTTCCGATGGCTTGGCATCCACAAGACTGTCAAGCGGCCAAGCATCTTTCAGTTCAGCCACGGTCATGTCGACAATGTTGACATCAATGTCGCGGTTGGTGCCCGGCACCCGGTAAGGGCAGGCGCGTTTGGTGCAATTGACTTGCGCGGCAAACTGCCAAATGCCGTACGTGTCCCAGTTGCCCTTCGGAAAATAACCGCTGATCGACGGCTTGTAGCGCGCATACCAAAGCGGCAGCCGCGACAGCACCGGATAATCATCCCGGTTATGCGCAATGTAGCTTGCCGTCGAGCCATTGGTGTAGAGCATCGGCCAGCGGCCTGTACGGTCTTCAATATAGCGCGCAAAACGCTCGGCATCCTTCAGCGACATCCATTTTTCAGGGTCATTGTCCTCAATATCGATGACCATCACTTCATCGTCGGCAGGCTTGGCATAATCCAGGAAGTGTTGCGCCTGATGGATCGGGTCGCCGGGACGGCCCAGATGATAGGCACCCCATTTCAACCCCAGCGCTTTGGCCAGTTGCTTGCGCGTATGGTAGAGTTCACGCGCGATGACATAGCGCCGCCATGTCTGACGGCACAGTTTGCGCTCGGTTTCATTGCCTTCACAGCGATAGGCTGCGGGCATGCCGTCGGATGCTTTATGGATGAAGGCGGCGACGCGTTTGTCTTTGACCATCTCGGTCAGGTCAAACTCATTGTGCTCATAGCCGTCAATCACAATCGCTTTTTGATTGTCCCGCCACGGCTGCGAAAACTCGCTCGCATAGGCCGATATTGGCGATACCATAAGGCTGGCTGCCGCCAAAAGCCCTGGCAAAATCCGTCTCATCATGACTGTGCACCCCATCACTCGTTACGCAAGACTAAATATTTATGGTTAACCAAGTGTAACCGGGCACATCACCTATTGTGTCGCAGCGTCACACAGGGCTTGAACGTTGATTGACGTTTACGTCAAAATCGTCTAGCGAATTCCCAACATTTTATTGGGAGAGGATAGGCCATGTATCGCGCGCCGGTTTCAGAGATTTTGCATTGTTTGAACGCCGTTTCGGGCCTAGGCGAAACGCTTGCCAAGGGCGAGGGCGGTAATCTTGACGCGGATCTGCTGCCCGCCATTCTGGAAGAGGCGGGCAAATTTGCCTCAGACGAAATCGCGCCGATCCATATGAGTATTGAGCAGGTTGGTGCCAAGGTCGAAAACGGTGTCGTCACCACTGCGCCCGGTTTCAAGGAAGTGTATCACAACTGGACGGCAGGCGGCTGGAACGCGCTGACCGGTCCGGAAGAATATGGCGGCCAGGCCTTGCCGCAGACATTGGCGATGGCCGCGATGGAAATGTGGAATGCCGGCTCCATGGCTTTCGGCCTCGCACCGATGCTGACCATGGGTGCCATCGAAGCGGTGGAAGCCCATGCCAGCGACGCGCTTAAAGAGGTCTATCTCGCCAAGCTGATCTCCGGCGAGTGGACCGGCACGATGAACCTGACAGAGCCGCAAGCAGGCTCTGATCTGGCAGCGCTAAAAGCACGCGCCGAGCGTCGCGACGATGGCACTTATCGTATCTTTGGCCAGAAGATCTACATCACTTTCGGCGAGCACGATATGACCGACAACATCGTGCATCTGGTGCTGGCGCGCCTGCCCGATGCACCGGCGGGCACACGCGGCATTTCGCTGTTTCTGGTGCCGAAATTTATCCCCGATGAAAACGGCGCACCCGGCGCGCGCAATGATGTGTTCTGTAACGGGCTGGAACACAAGATGGGCATTCATGCCTCACCCACCTGCACCATGATTTTCGGTGACGGTAAGTTTGGTGATGAGCCGGGTGCTGTCGGTTGGTTGATTGGCGAGGAAAACAAAGGCCTCGCCTGCATGTTCACCATGATGAACAATGCGCGTCTCGCTGTGGGTGTTCAAGGCGTTGCCATTGCCGAGGCCGCGACCCAAAAAGCCCAGCACTACGCCAATGAGCGCAGCCAGGGCAAAGCGGCAGGCCATAGCGGTGAAGGCATGGCACCCATCGTGCTGCACCCCGATGTGCAGCGCAACCTGTTGACCATGCGCAGCTACACCAATGCGGCCCGTGCGATTTGTTATTCCTGCGCCCATGCGCTTGATTTGTCGCACACCGGTGACGATGCCAACAAAGCGTTCTGGGCGGAGCGCGCGGCATTGCTGACGCCTGTCGCAAAAGCATTTTCCACCGACATCGGTTCCGAAATGGCGTCAATCGGCGTTCAAGTGCATGGCGGCATGGGCTTTGTCGAAGAAACCGGCGCGGCGATTTACATGCGCGACGCACGCATCGCGCAAATCTATGAGGGCACCAACGGTATCCAGGGCATCGACCTTGCCCTGCGCAAACTGCCCATGTCCGACGGCGCTGCTGTGAAATCATTGCTGGATGAGTATGACGCCATCGTTGACGCGTTGCGCGCTTCCAACGAGCCAGCCTTTGGTGACAGCGCCAGCCATCTCGCCGAAGCACTGGCAGATCTGCGCGGTGCGACCGAGTGGATGCTGGAAGCAATCGCCGCCAAAGAAATGCATGCTGTGCTGTCTGCTGCCACACCCTATCAGCGCCTGTTCGGCATGGCGTCTGGTGGCGCGTATCTAGCCAAATCAGCGCTGGCGGATTTGGGTGCAGCGGAGCGTATTCACATCTGCCGGTTTTTTGCAGAAAACCTGTTGGACGAATGTGCTGCGCTGCGTCGCCGCGTTGAGCGCGGTGCGCCGTCGATTGCGGCAGCCGCGCCGTCTCTGGTGGCCTGATGTCAGACAATCATATTCTGGTTGAACGCGACGGCGCTGTTCAAATCATCCGGTTCAACCGGCCCGACAAAAAAAACGCCATTACGCGTGCCATGTATGAAGCGATGACGACGGCGCTCAAGGCCGGCGAAGCGGATGAGGCCGTTAAGGCGCATGTGTTTTTAGGCACCAAAGGCGCGTTTTCATCGGGCAATGATCTCAAAGACTTCATGGCCTTTGCCATGGGCGGTGCGATGGGCACCGAAGTGTTTGATTTTCTCAATTGCCTCGCCACCTTGGCAAAGCCGGTGGTTTCCGGCGTTGACGGTCTGGCTATCGGCATCGGCACGACCATTCACATGCATTGCGATTTGACGTTTGCAACCGCGGGCTCGGTGTTCAAAACACCCTTTGTCGACCTCGCGCTGGTGCCCGAAGCGGCCTCAAGTCTGCTCGCTCCTGCTTCGATGGGCCATCAACGCGCCTATGCCATGTTGGCCATGGGTGAAGCGTTTTCCGCCGATGAAGCGCGCGATGCGGGTCTGATCTGGAAGGTCGTTGGCGATGACGCGCTGGAAAGCGAAACCATCGCAGCCGCTCAAATGCTCGCCGCCAAGCCGCCGGTTGCGCTCAGCATTGCCAAACGCTTGCTGAAAGGCGACCAGCAGGCGGTGCTGGCCCGCATTGCCGAAGAAGGCCAACACTTCGCCGCGCAGTTAAAGTCGGACGAAGCCAAGGCCGCCTTCATGGCGTTCATGGCACGAAAAGGCTGACCATGGTTTGGACGAAGCGCCGCAAAACAGCGTTTTCTATCGCTGCCATCATCGCTGTGTTGATTGCCGGATGGCTAGGCTTCAATCTGTTGGAAATGCTCTAGAGCAATTCCGGTTCAGGTTTGAACATCTTGAGAGTCAATCACAGCCGGAAATGCTTTAGCCAAAGCTGCGGTGATTGCGCTTGTTTCTGCGGGACAACAGCGCCACCACTTCCACATGCGGCGTCCACAAAAACTGATCCAACGGCACCACTTTTTCCAAGCTGAAACCGGCGTCGATGAGTACCGCCAAGTCCCGCACCAACGTCGTTGGGTTGCATGACACAGCTGCAATTGTCTCAATGGTCGACTTTGCAATCGCTGCCATTTGGTCCTGCGCACCGGCGCGCGGCGGGTCAAACACCAGACCACGATAATCATTCAGTTCTACACGTGTCAGCGGGCTGCGAAACAGGTCGCGCTTTTCGATGGTGACGGTGCGCAGCTTTTCGCTGGCCGCACTTTCGCGCCAGGCGCGCTCCAGTGACTGCACTGCGGCGGCTTCACCTTCAATGGCATGCACCGCGCATTTGCGCGCCAGTGGCAGCGTGAAGGTACCTGAGCCCGAAAACAGGTCGACCACCATTTTCGATTTGCCAAGGTGACCAGTCACCAGCCCAGCCATTGCGTCTTCAATGCTTTTCACAGCTTGAGTGAACCCGCCGGGTGGCGGCGTGCAGGCAATGGCGTCAAACCGGATGATCGGCTGGGCGCTTGCGATGATGATCTCACCATTGAAGCTCAGCCGAATAATCGATGTTGTATCAATCACCTTGGTGATGCCACGGCGCATATCGTCGGCAATCGCGTGCTTGGCCTCAAAGGCGCAGTCATAGCCGGTTTCCGTTTCCAATACGATGATGGAAGCGGTTTTGCCCGGCGGCACGCATGTGGCGGCGATTTTTTTCAGTGTTGGCAGGAGTTCAAAAATGCCGGGCGTCATCACCGTGCAATCGGTCAAAGCCAGCACGGTGTTGCTGCCTTCTTCGTTGAAGCCAACAATGATACCTTCTGCCGTGTTGCTCGCGGTCAGCGTTACCCGACGGCGCTCATGGCGCGCGCAGGTGACCAGCGGGTCAATGTCAACATCAAGACCGGCCTGCGCAAATGCGTTGACCACAATGTCGCGCTTCCATGCGACATAGGTGTCAAAATCCACATGCTGCATGCTGCAGCCGCCACACACACCGAAATGCGGGCAGGGCGGTTCAACCCGTTTGGGTGAAGTCTCAATCAATTCGACCTCGCCTACGCCATCGTCGTCAAAGTCGATGTCGACGATTTCGCCGGGCAGGGTTCCCGGCAGGAAAACGCTGTGGCCGTCATGATGGGCAATGCCGTCGCCCTGCGCGCCCAGCGCCTCGATTGTAAGCCGTGTCTTGGTCATCGCGCTTTATGCCCCCAGAGCAGATATTCCGTATTGCCATCGCCGCCTTGTATGGGTGACGGCACCATGCCGTCCGCTGACCAGCCATCCTGCGCGTCGAGCCAGGCGTAAAGCCTGTCAGCAGCCGCTGCTGCCACATCGGCGGCGACAATGCCGTTTTTACCAATGGCTTTGCGTCCCGCCTCAAATTGCGGTTTGACCAAAAACACACCAACACAGCCGGGTGCTGCCAGCGCAAGCGCGGGCGGTAGAGCCAGCGTCAGCGAGATGAAGCTGACATCGCTGACGAT
>JBAUIL010000064.1:0-3130 GCA_049682915.1 Ahrensia sp.
TGATGACAGCATCGACTTCCCCGACAATTTGTTGCTGAAGCCCGGCACTGCCAACGATGCTTTGCCGCTGGTTATCAAGGCCATCAAACGTAATTTGCGCGCTGAAACCCGCCAAGTGCATCAGGCATCGCTCGACACCTACACGGGTTCAATCAACTATGATGAGGCACTTGTGGCGTTGGTGCGTGATGTGCAGCGCGACCTTGGCCTTGCGCCCGACGGCATTGTCGGCCCCAAAACCGCCGCCCGTTTGGGTGGCGAAAGTCCCGACGTTCGCATTGCAAAAATCACATACGCCATGGAGCGCTTGCGCTGGCACCCCGAACAGTATGGCGACCGGCAAGTGGTGATCAACCAGCCGGAATTCCGCGTGCGTTATATGGAAAACGGCAAAACCGCACTGGCCATGAATGTGGTTGTCGGCACGTTGCAAAACCAGACCTATTTCTTCCACGATGAAATCGAGACGGTCGTTTTCAACCCTTATTGGGGTGTGCCCCAATCGATCATCGTCAACGAGTTTTTGCCCAAGTTGCACCGTGACCCCGGCTATCTGGACCGCGCAGGCTATGTTGTAAGCACCTATGGCGGCAAACAGGTCTCGTCCTCGTCGGTCAATTGGCGCCAATATTCAAGCGGCGTGCCGTTTAATGTGCGCCAAAAGCCGGGACCGAAAAACGCGCTGGGTGAATTGAAAATCCTGTTCCCCAATGAGCACGCGATTTACATGCATGACACGCCGGCCAAAAGCCTGTTTGCCCGCGACAGCCGCGCCTACAGCCACGGTTGTGTGCGGCTGGAAGACCCGCGCGCCATGGCGGCTGCCGTGCTCGGCAAGGATATGTCTTACGTCCGGTCCCAACTGGGCGGCTATGAACATGCCGAGCGCGTCAGCGATAAAGTACCGGTCTATGTGAGCTATTTCACCGCTTGGCCGGATGACAGCGGTGCGATCGCCTACCATGCCGATGTCTATAAGCGCGACGAGCACCTGCAAAAGGCGTTGGCGACGGTCGCATCCGCCCGCAAAGGCTAAGCGAAGACGCCAGCGGTCACGAACCGATGCATACCGGCGCATGACCGCGCCGGATCATGCCCAGCTGGGCAGCGGCAGCTTTTGACACGTCAATAACACGGCCCTTGATGAAGGGGCCGCGATCATTGATGCGCACCACGATCGACTTGCCGTTGAGCTTGTTGGTGACCGTCACCTTCGTGCCAAAAGGCAAGCTACGGTGAGCGGCCGTCATGGCGTCAGGGTTCATCATTTCGCCAGATGCGGTACGCGAATTAAGCGCATACCAGGATGCATCGCCGCATTGCGCCTGGGCCATGGTTGGTGCGGTCAGCGCACCAAGCAGAGCTACCAAAGCAAGCGCGTTAGTCCGGCTTCTGCCAGGTGTTTTCCGCCCACATGCGCGCGAAGGTGTCTTTGTAATTGGGGTAGTGAAAGTCAAAACCGGCCTCTTTGATTTTAGCGTTCGAAACGCGTTTGTTTTCGCCGTAGAAAGACCGGGCCATGGGCGACAATGTGGCGGTTTCAAAATCAATTTCGTCCGGTGGATCAATTTTCATTAAAGAGGCTGCATAAGCGACAACATCCTGCGGCGGCGCGGGCAGGTCATCGGTCACATTATAGATGCCGCCGGCGCGGCGACCCGACAGAAAATCCAGCGCACGGGCGATGTCATGCACATGGATGCGGTTAAACACCTGGTCTTTTTTCAACAAGCGCCGCGCCCGGCCTTCGCTCAGCGTCACCAGGCCGTTGCGGCCCGGCCCGAAAATGCCAGACAAACGCAAAATCGCCAGCGGAAGAGCGCGCCTGTGCGCCCAATCCTGCCACGCTGCTTCGGCATTGACCCGCCAAATGGAGCGCTTTGAGACTGGTTTGGGCACGGTGGTTTCGTCCACCCAGGCTCCGTCATGATTGCCGTACACCCCGACCGTGGACAGATAAGCCACCCATTGCAAATGCCGTGCGTCAGCCAGCGAATCGGCCAAGGCGTTCAGGACGGGATCACCAGCCTCATCGGGTGCAATTGAAACAACCAGATCCGACACCGTTGAAAGCGCCTGCGCCAGCGCATCATTGCTGCCCGATCCGTCAAAGATCAACGCCTTGATGCCCACCGCCTCCAATGCCGCTGCCTTGTCTTTGCTGCGGGTGGTGCCATAGACAGTTTGGCCATGGGCGGCCAGCAATGCGCCATAGGCTTTGCCGGAAAATCCAGCGCCCAAAATCAAGGTGGAGCGTGTCACAGTGGGGTCGCTTTCATTGGTCACGTTTGCCATTCGGCCAGCACGGCTTCATCGGTTTCGGTGGTTAAGGCCGATTGCCGATGGCTGTCAAATGCGGGCGCATCAAGCAGTTGCGACAAGGCCCAGACCGCACTGGCGCGCACAGTGGCATCTTGGTCGGCTAAATGCGCTTTTACAGGGCCGATTAAATCGTCATCGCCGCTATTGCCCGCCGCTATCAGGCAATTGCGGATGAAGCGATTGCGCCCGATGCGCTTGATGGGCGAGCCCGAAAACAGCGCTCTAAACGCACCATCATCAAGCGCCAACAGTGTGGTGAGTGTGGGTGCCTTTAAATCGTCGCGCGCTTTGAGTTTGGCCTCGCTTGCCGCGCGCGCGAACTTGTTCCACGGGCACACGGCCAGACAATCATCACAGCCATAAATCCGGTTGCCGATGGCTTTGCGGAATTGCCGTGCAATGATGCCGGGGTGCTCGATCGTGAGATAGGAAATACAGCGCCGCGCATCGAGCTGGTAAGGCGCTGGAAAGGCCTCGGTCGGGCAGATATCAAGGCACGCCCGGCATTGGCCGCAATGGTCTGTCTCAGCCGCGTCGGGTGGCAAGGCCATATCGGTGAAAACCGAGCCGAGAAAAAACCACGAGCCCAGATCGCGGCTGACCAGATTGGTATGCTTGCCCTGCCAACCCAGGCCCGCGGCTTGGGCCAAGGGTTTTTCCATCACAGGTGCGGTATCGACAAACACTTTTACCTGCGCGCCAAACCGTGCGGCGAAACGCCCGGCTGCTTGTTTGAGCTTGCCTTTGATGACGTCATGGTAATCGCGGTGCTGCGCATAGACCGAGATCGTGCCGCGCTCCTTTTGCT
>JBAUIL010000065.1:0-13002 GCA_049682915.1 Ahrensia sp.
ACCTTGAAGCCACGGCGCTCCGCCCAGCGCGTATACATGCGCAGCAGCATACTCGCCCAGTCCTGGCTTTCGGTGCCGCCCGCGCCGGAATGGACCTCCACAAAGGTATCCGACGAATCCATCTCGCCCGACAGCAGCGCCTCAACCGACATTTTCTCAATCTCGGCGCCCATCTTGCGGATGGCGTCTTCAGCATCCTTGACGGTTTCGGCGTCGCCCTCTTCTTCGCCCATCGCGATCAGCTCGACTGAGTCGGCGATCGTCTGATCGAAGCCTTTGATGGCGGACACCATTTCTTCCAGCCGCTGGCGCTCCTGCATCAGCTTTTGGGCTTCAGCGGCGTCGTTCCACAGGTCGGGGTCTTCCGACCGGACGTTCAGATAGTCGAGCCGTTTGGTTGAGACATCCCAGTCAAAGATGCCTCCTCAACAGGGAAATGCCCTGCTTGATGTCGTCCACCAATGTGGAAATTTCAGCACGCATAAAAGCGCTTCCTTATTCATCATTCGATCTGCGGCCTTCCTAGAAAGCCGCAGATCAACTGTAAAGAGGGGTGCGAAAGAAGGCTTAGAACAAGCCGCCTTGACCTTGTTGAACCGCCTGTTGAGCACGCGGTGAAATTTGCCGCTGGCGCGTCACCTGCTGCTGAATAGCCGCTGTCTCCGCACCGATGACCGAATAAGTGTCGGCCGGGCCTGTGCCGGGCTTGAACGCTTCGATGATTGTGTCGCCGCCCTCGCTTGATGCCTGCATGCCTGTTTTGCGGTTGATCCGCGTCAGCGTCATGCCTTCAGGCGGGGTGAATTCAAGCACCGGGCGCCCTTCCATGGCTGCCTTCATAAAATTGCCGAAAATTGGCGAAGCCAAGCCACCACCGGTGTTGCCTTTACCCATGGATGTGGGTCGGTCAAAGCCAATATAAACCCCGGTCACGAGGCCCGGCGTGTAGCCAACAAACCAGGCATCTTTCTCGTCATTGGTTGTGCCGGTCTTGCCCGCCACCGGAAAACCGAGCTCTTTCAGGTTTTGGGCGGTGCCGCGCTGCACAACACCCTCCATCATCGAGGTGATCTGGTAGGCAGTCATGGGGTCCAGCACCTGCTGGCGCTGGTCAATCAGCTGTGGCTCATCCTGGCCCAGCCAGCTTGTCGCCTGACATCCTTCGCAGATGCGGGTGTCGTGCTTGTAAATTGTCTTGCCATAGCGGTCCTGCACGCGGTCAATAAAAGATGGCTCGATGGACCGGCCACCATTGGCCAGCACGGAAAATGCCGAAACCATGCGCATCACGGTGGTCTCACCAGAGCCAAGGCTCATCGCCAGCACTGGCGACAAATCATCGTAAATGCCAAAACGCTCGGAATACTCGGCCACAAGGTCCATGCCCATATCTTTGGCCAGCCGTACTGTCATCAGGTTACGGGATTTTTCGATGCCCAAGCGCAGCGTTGAAGGTCCCGCACCGTCACCGGCATAGTTTTTCGGCTCCCAGACCTCGCCGCCTGACACCAGCTTGATGGGCGCATCAAGCACCACGGACGCTGGCGTATATCCATTATCCAACGCGGCGGCATAAACAAACGGTTTGAAGGCTGAGCCCGGCTGACGATAGGCTTGTGTCGCGCGGTTGAACTGCGACTCAGAGAATGAGTAACCGCCAACCATGGCCAACACGCGGCCGGTATTGGGGTCCATCGCCACCATTGCGCCCGACACTGCGGGCACTTGCCGCAGCACGTGGCCAACACCGTCCGAGCGCGGCGCGACATAGACAACATCACCCGGCGACGCGATATCACTGACCGACTGGGCGCGTACAACGCCTTCATCATTGCGCAAGCGCGAAGCCCATTGCATATCGCTTGCCTTGATCTCACTGGTAACGCGCTCATCGGACAAGCTGCCATCGGCATTTCGGCCCGGCTGCAGGCCAATGCGCAAACCATCTTCGCCCGCACCGAGAACCACGGCAACACTCCACTCCGGCACGTCGCGCAAACCGCCTACATCCGCCAGAGGCACGCCCCAGTCACCGCTTATGTTGATTGTGGCAATCGCACCCCGCCAACCCCAGTTGCGGTCAAAGTTCTCCAAACCGTCCTGCAACGCTTTGCGCGCTTGCACCTGCAATGCAGGGTCAAGTGTTGAACGCACGGACAAGCCGCCCTCGTACAGCGCATCATTGCCATAGCGGTCGATTACTTCACGACGCACCTCTTCGGTGAAGTAGTCAGCCGCGAACACAAATTCGCCTGAACGACGGAAATTCGCACCGATTGGCTGCGCTTGTGCAATATCGGCTTCTTCCGGCGTGACGTAGCCGTTTTCGACCATACGGTCGATAATCCAGTTACGGCGGCTTGTGGCGGCTTCTCTATCGTCAATCGGGTGATAGTTTGATGGCGCCTTCGGCAATGCCGCAAGATACGCCGCTTCATGCAGGTCCAGCTCATTGACCGCTTTGCCGAAATAGGTCAGCGCCGCGCCGGCAATGCCATAGGCACCCGCA
Organism: Ahrensia sp.; assembly: GCA_049682915.1. Classification (GTDB taxonomy): domain Bacteria; phylum Pseudomonadota; class Alphaproteobacteria; order Rhizobiales; family Rhizobiaceae; genus JBCDLI01. The sequence goes on from JBAUIL010000065.1 coordinate 2,510, forward strand.
CCAAAGAAAATTTCATTGAGATACAATTCAAGGATGCGGTCTTTGGAGTAGGCCTGTTCGATGCGGAACGCCAGAACCGCTTCGCGCACTTTGCGGTCCACCGTACGGTCACTGGTCAGAAGGAAGTTTTTTGCGACCTGTTGTGTAATCGTCGACGCACCCACCAAGCGGCGGTTGCTGCGATAGTTCTGGACGTTGGTCACAACGGCGCGGGCCAAAGCAACAAAATCAACGCCATTGTGGTTGTAAAAATTCTTGTCTTCAGCCGACAAGAAAGCCGCCTTAACCCGGTCCGGCACCGCCTGGATTGGCAAATACAAGCGCCGCTGACGGGCAAATTCACCCATCAACTGGCCATCGGCAGAATGAAAGCGCGTTGTAACGGGCGGCTCATACTTGGCCAGCACTTCGTAATCGGGCAGATCTTCAGCGACATCGGAAATGTAGACGACCACAGCGCCCGCAACCAACAGGAAGGCAACCATGCCCAAACCGAAGAAATAACCCAATAGTCGCAGCATTAGCGGCTCGTCCTTTTAATCAAATTCTTCATCGGACCAACGCCCAATGTCTTGATTTGTTTAGTGTCACAATCCGGTGCAAAAATGACCATATAGCAACCGCTTGTGAAAACTCTCTACATGTTGCCAATCAAACACAGTGCCTTGCGGGCTCGCGCTTGGCGAACCGCAAATCACCTACTCAACCTCAAGACCGGCAACATTGTGACCAGACATCGCAGCAAAGCGCCCTATTGCTGATGCGACATTGTCGGCCAACTTACTGCGCCATGCCGCATCATTCAACAGCTTCTCATCCTGCTCATTGGACAAATAACCCATCTCGACCAAGACGGACGGCACATCGGGCGCTTTGAGCACGCGGAAACCGGCATACCGGTGCGGATTTTTAATCAAACGGGTCGAACGGCCAATTTCCTCAATTGCGAGCCGCGCAAATTGTACGGAAAAGCCATGCGTTTCGCGCCGCGCCAAGTCGACCAGAATATCAACGACGCCGGTCGCATCGTCAGGCACGCTTACGCCGGCAATTTCATCCGACAGGTTTTCAGAGCGTGCAACCTCGGCTGCAACCGCGTCAGATGCCTTGTCTGAGATTGTGTAGACGGTGGCACCGCGAACATATTTCTGACGCACCGAATCAGCGTGCAGCGACACAAAAAGCGACGCACCCTGCTGGCGTGCAAAACGCACCCGGTCGTTAAGCCGGATGAATACATCGCTGTCTCGGGTCAGGTGCACTTCAAGGCCAGAGGCTTTTTCAAGCCGCTCCCGCAATTCCTTGGCAAATGTCAGCGTGACATTCTTCTCCAATGTGCCGCCAGTACCAACCGCACCGCTGTCAATGCCGCCATGGCCCGCATCAAGAACCACGATAAACTTGCCGGAGCGCTGCTCGCTCAGCAGCGGTTGAGCGCCCAAACGGTCGGACTTTGCCGCCACATTGGTCACCGAGCCGGTTTTCAACATGGCATCCATGTTGGCTTGATAGGTCGCCTCATCGATCAGGGCGAAATCAACCTCAATCAGATGAACATCAAGCGCTTGATTGTGCACAGCGCGAATTTCTGACACGGCAAAAGGCTGCGCAATCTCAAAAATGATACGCGAATTGGTGTCGCTCATGTCACCCCAACGCACATCGCGCACCAAATCGGGCCAGTCAGACTGGTCTGGTTGAAAGCCAAAGCCGATTTTCTCGAAATCAAGCACCAAACGCCAAGGGTGACCAAGCAACTGGTGCGCAACATTGACGGGCTGATCGAACTGAAGCGTGATCGTTGTCTTTTCGCCGGTCTCGGCCGCGTCAACATCCAGTGCGACGGGCACATCCAGCGCGGTGGCCGGAAAAACGAGCGCGACCAGCATCGCAAACGCCCAAAGCATCCGCAAACCAAGCCTGGTCGTCACTTCGGTGACGCTACGATTTTCAATTGAAAGCTGCGCGAACATGCCAAATGCCTGCTGTTTCTTGCCCTATCCCTAGCTAAACTTGGTTAACGCTTCTTTACCTATTGGTCCTGCAAGATCAGCGGCGCAAGCGTTGGGTGCCCCTTAGCGACTGTGTCAAATTTAATCACTTGCGACATTCCTGCAAAGTAACTAGCTTAACAAGGGTGACAGGTCACATCACTTGTGAACCGTCGCCCAAAGAATTCGCCAAGTAAGCAGTTTCGCGTTTGGCAAATGCGGCCATGCCGCCTTGCTGGCAATTGTGCTCAGCAAAAAACCACCGGCCCACTTAGTTGAGTGCGGCTATACTGAAATGAATTAGAACAGGTAACACTGCGCTGACATGATCGCTCAACATACCATAGATGGTTTGACCGACATGACGGTTCAGGCGGCGGCATATTCCGCGCCTACCGAACAGCAGAGCATGACAAGCTCCGCGGCAGCGCGTGTGTTGATGTTCTCCTCGTACAATCGCCCCTCCCGTCAAACACCATTGTCGCGTGCCCCTGCAGGCCCGCTCGCCAATGATGTCACGCAGTGGGGCATCGGAACTCAATACTATGTCAAGCAAAATGCTTATCGATTCCTCCCACCCGGAGGAAACCCGCGTTGTTGTCACCAAAGGTAACCGGCTCGAAGACTTCGACTTTGAATCCCAGCATAAATCGCAAATTCGCGGCAATATCTACCTCGCAAAGGTCACGCGGGTAGAGCCATCGCTGCAAGCGGCCTTTGTTGATTACGGTGGCAACCGCCACGGATTTCTCGCCTTCTCCGAGATTCATCCCGATTATTATCAAATCCCCCATGCAGACCGCTTAGCGCTGCTGGAAGAAGAAGCTGCCAACAATGCGGCTGAGTTTGATGATGAGGACGAAGCCCCTAAAAAGGAGAAGTCCAAAAAACGCGGGCGCCGCAACCGTCGCGGACGCAGCAGGGAAGACCGTGACCATCAAGTTCCGGATGCAGAACCGGTAGCCATGGACGCTATTCTGGCAGCCTATGAGGCAGCCGAAGAGAACGATGACGATGACGATCAAAAGCCATCAAAAACAATGGCTGCACACGCCGATGGCGGCGACAGCGTATCAGAAGCATTGGATGATGTTTTCGGCAGCGGTATCGACTCCGATGACGATGACGACGACAATGACGACGAACCTGACACGGTTGAGCAAGACGATGCGCTGGAAGAAAGCCGCCCGCGCCGTCGCGTACAGCGCAAGCAGTACAAAATCCAGGAAGTCATCAAGCGCCGCCAGATCATTCTGGTGCAGGTCGTCAAGGAAGAACGCGGCAATAAAGGCGCTGCGCTGACTACCTATATGTCCCTTGCTGGCCGCTACTCGGTGCTGATGCCAAACACCGCACGCGGTGGCGGCATCTCCCGCAAAATCACCAGTATTGGTGACCGTGGCCGGTTGAAAGAGATCGTCAAGGAACTGGACGTGCCGCAAGGCATGGGCGTCATTTTGCGCACCGCCGGTGCCGACCGCTCCAAGGCTGACATCCACCGCGACTATGACTATCTGATGCGCCTGTGGAACAGCGTCCGCGACGTGACGCTCAAATCGTCAGCCCCTGCGCTGGTCTATGAGGAAGGCAGTCTGATCAAGCGGTCGATCCGCGATCTTTATAATGACGAAATCAGCGAGATCGTTGTTGCCGGTGCCGATGCCTACCGCGAAGCCAAAGAATTCATGCGCATGCTCATGCCGAGCCATGCAAAAATCGTCAAAAGCTGGAACGATCAACAGCCCATTTTCGCGCGTAGCGGCATTGAAGCGGAACTCGACCGGTTGATCAATCAACAGGTAACGTTGAAATCCGGCGGTTACATCATCATCAACCAGACCGAGGCACTTGTTGCCATTGACGTCAACTCGGGCAAATCGACCCGTGAGATGAATGTTGAAGCCACCGCACTGGCGACAAATCTGGAAGCCGCCGAAGAAGTGGCGCGTCAGTTGCGGCTGCGCGACTTGGCCGGTCTCGTGGTGATTGATTTCATCGACATGGAAGAAAACCGCAACAACCGCGCGGTGGAAAAGAAATTTAAAGATTGCCTCAAGGCAGACCGCGCCCGCATTCAGGTTGGCCGCATCTCGCATTTTGGCTTGCTGGAAATGAGCCGCCAGCGCATGCGCGCCAGCGTGCTGGAAAGCACCATGACGCAGTGCTCGCACTGCTCTGGCACCGGTTTGGTTCGCTCTGTCCAATCAGTCAGTTTGCACCTGCTGCGCGCTGTCGAGGATCACTTGCAACGCAACAGCCGCAACAACATCACCGTGCGCACCGATGCGACCACAGCGATGTATGTGCTCAACCAAAAGCGCCAATCGCTTGCGGAGATGGAAGCGCGTTTTGGTGTGGACATCGAAATCGCCGCCGACACGATTGAAGGCACCGACATTTACGTCATCGACAAGGGTGAGCCCTCAACACGCAGTGTTGACGACTTACAATTCGAGCACGTCTCGCCAGATAGCCTTGATGATCCGGCACAAATTGATGCGGACGAAAAAGCCTATGCCGCCTTTGTGGAAAACACCGGCGCCAATGAAGCCAGCAAGGCACGCACCAACGACAACCAAAGCGATGACGAGGCCGACAGTGGTCGTGGCCGCAAGCGCCGTCGCCGCCGGGGTAAAAAGTCCGACGCCGACAATGCCGAAAACAACGATACCGACACCGACAACAGCGATCAGGAAGACGCGTCATCCGACGATAGTGATGACAACAACGCCGACAATGATGGTGAGAACAAGCGTGGTGGCCGCAACAATAAGCGCCGCTCGCGCGGTCGTCGCGGTGGCCGCAACCGCCGTGGTCGTCGCAACACCATTCCAGCAGCGGAGCCGGTCGGCCCGCTAGCGGACATGATAGCCGAGCAGGAAGCAGCAGCCAAAGCGGCTGCAGCGGAAACCGAAGCTGCAAAGACACAGGACGCAACCCAAGAGCCTGCCGCAGAACCGACACCGGAAAGCAAGCCGGTCGAACAGGTGTCTGCACCTGTTGACGAAGCGAAAGCCGAAGCACCGGAACCTGAAGCAGAAGTCGCCGCTCAGCCAGCACCAGAAGCGCTGGTTGATGCCAACGGCGAAGAAAAGAAAAAACGGGTCCGCGCGACTGAATCCAACATCAATCTCGATGTAAAGCCGGTCGTGTCTTCAACGGCGCAAACCGAAAAGCCAAAACGCGGCTGGTGGCGTCGCTAACCGGACTCAAAAACTGAAAGAAACCGCCGTAAACACTGATTTACGGCGGTTTTTTATACCCAGCGTGCCAAACGCTCCAGCGCAGTATCGATATCGTCCGGCGTGCCTGCATAGGAAAAGCGCATGTAGCGGTGCCCGTTTTGCACGTCAAAATCGAGGCCCGGCGCGGCGGCAACATGAATTTCCTCGATCATGCGCTTGGCAAAATCCATCGAGTCATTGGTCAGCGCGCTGACGTCGCACCAGGCATAAAACGCACCATCAGGCGGCGCGGCAAAGCTGAACCCGAGGGCCGGCAATTTTTCCATCAACACCGCCCGGTTGCGGATGTAGCCTTGCTTGATCACGTCATAGTCTGCGGTCGCTGCAAACACTGACGGCACCACCCGCTGTGATAGATCAGGCGCAGAAATATAAAGATTTTGTCCCAGCTTCTCGATGGTGCGCACCATCGCTTCAGGCACCACCATCCAACCGATGCGCCACCCCGTCATGCAATAATATTTCGAAAATGAATTGATGATGATCGCCTCATCATCGAGCGACAGCGCGCAGATATCATCGCCATCATAGCGCAGCCGGTGGTAGATCTCATCGGAAATAAAGCGGATGCCATGCTCTTTGCATGTGGCAATCACCTGCCCCAGCTGGTCGGCGTTCAGCGCCGCGCCGGTGGGGTTTGCCGGCGATGCCAGCAGTAGCGCATCAATGGGCTTTTTACGGTGCTCAGCAATCAACGCGTCAAGGTCAAGCATGTGGCCTAGCTGTCCGGCGGTGGAAATTTCCACACACTCCATCGACAAAGCCCGGATGATGTTGCGATAGGCTGGATAGCCGGGCGATGTGATAGCGATGCGCCCACCCGCATTGGCCAGCGCCAAAAACGCCAGCGAGAAGCCAGCTGACGACCCGTTGGTCATCGCGATCCGTGACGGAGATACATCAAGCCCATAGATTTCGTTGTAATGGGCGGCAACCGCTTGGCGTGCGCTCATCCGGCCGAGAGCGTCCGTGTAGCTCATGACATTGTCCATCACCGCGCGCGACGCCGCCTCGCGCACGCTCAGCGGCAGCGCCGCACCGGGCTGTCCCACCGCTAATGACACCACGCAAGCGCCCTCTTCCGCCAACTGATTGGCCCGGGCTAAAACGTCCATCGCGTAGAATGGCGCGACATCGCTGCGTGAAGAAAATAGATGCGTCTTGGAGTGATTATCGTTGGTCAACTGTTTGTGTATCGCCATGTTTCTGCTTTGATTGGGCGCCAAGTCACGTTAGCGCTGACATTAATCAACGCTTTGCACCAGCTAGGGACATTTGCCAATTGCTTCGCACGCTTGTTGTCATGTTTATGGCTTTTGCCATTGTCGCTCAGCCAACCCTGGCCAGCGCGCAGTCACAACAGCTGCCGATTGTGCGCGATGCCGAGATTGAAGCGCTGCTCAATGATTACGCGCAACCGCTGCTGAGAGCGGCGGGAATCCGGCGCGACCGCGTCGACATCATTCTGGTCAATTCCAAATCGTTCAATGCGTTCGTCTCCGGCACCCGCATTTTCATGCACACCGGTGCCATTGTGGAAGCGGAAACACCCAATGAAATCATCGGTGTTCTGGCGCACGAGATCGGCCACTTGGCGGGCGGCCACCAGGACCGCCTGCGCCAACAGCTTGACCGTGCGCAGATCATCTCGGTCGTGGGCTCACTGCTCGGGCTGGCTGCAGCGGCAGCCGCTGGCGCAAGCGGCAATGGCTCGGGCGTGGCCGCAGCTGGCGGCATCGCAGCCGGCTCAACCGAAGCTGCACGGCGCGGCCTGCTGGCCTATCAGCGCTCCGAAGAGCAAGCCGCAGACCGTGCCGCGTTGGATTATCTCAATGCGACCGGCCAATCCGGCATGGGCCTGCTGACGACGTTTAACCGGTTTGAACGTAACATTGCGCTGAACCGCGACCGGATTAACCCCTACCGCATCAGCCATCCTCTGCCACGCGACAGGATTGTTGCGTTGGAGACACTGGTGAAAGCCAGCCCCAACGTCGACAAAAAAGACCCGCCTGCCCTGCAAGAACGCCACGACATGGCACGCGCCAAGATTTTGGCCTATTCCTATGGCCGTGGTGCGGTGGAAAGCCTCGCCACAGACAGGCCAAACTCCAAAGCGGCCCAATATGGCCGTGCCATTGCCCAGTTTCTGTACGGCAACCCGCGTGAAGGCGCACGTGCGCTCGATGCGATGATCGCCGCCGATCCGCGCAATCCTTATCTGCATGAACTCAAGGGCGAAGCGATGCTGGTTGCCGGCGACGCAAACGCAGCTGCCGACGCCCTGTCAAGAGCCGTGCAACTGACCGGCGGCCGCGAAGCAACGATGCTTGTGGCGCTGGGTCACGCTTTGGTTTTGAAGGGCGACGAACAAAGCCTGCGCCGCGCGGTGGGTGAACTGGAAGTCGCCGCATCCATTGACCCGTTCAACGCACGTGCCTACCGCCATCTGGCAATGGCCTATGGCAGGCTTGGCGAAGACGGCAATGCCCAACTGGCCACGGCGGAAGAAAAATTTCATACAGGTCAGTATAGAGATGCCAAAGTGTTTGCCGCGCGTGCCAAAAGACAATTTCAACGCTCAGACCCACAATGGCTACGCGCCGACGATATCACGAATTTCGAAATACCTGACAACCGCCGATAAGCCTTAGGAAAAACCATGTTATCACCCATCAAAACTCTCGCCGCCACTGCGCTACTTGCTTCTACCATGGTGCCATTGGCCAATGCGTGGGCTTTCGACGCGGCACAAAAAGACGAAATCGGCACGATTGTGCGGGAGTATTTGCTCGAAAATCCCGAAATCCTTGTCGAAATGCAAACTGTTCTAGAGGAGCGTCAGCGCGTCGCGGAAGCCGAAGCCCGCACTCAAATTCTGTCAGAGGCCAGCGATCGGATTTTCAACAATGCAAAAGACCCGGTGCTTGGAAACCCCGATGGCGACATCACGATTGTCGAGTTTTTCGACTATAATTGCGGCTTTTGCCGCCGCGCCCACAGCGACATGGTCGCTCTGCTTGATAGCGATCCCAATGTGCGGTTCGTGATCAAAGAGTTCCCGATTCTCGGCCCCGATAGCCAACAGGCGCATACCGTTTCACTGGCCTTCCAACGGATCATGCCGGACCGCTATGGCGAATTCATGGACCGGCTGATTACCGGCGACGGGCGCGCCGATGAAGCCACGGCCTTGGCGCTGGCTGCAGAATTTGGTGTCGAAGAAGCGAAAATGCGTTTCGAGATGGAAAATCCAGACATCATCGCAAGCGTGCAGGAAACCTATGAGCTGGCCAACGCATTGGGCATCACTGGCACACCAACCTATGTCATCGGAAATGAAGTCCTGGCGGGCGCGGTGGGCAGCGAAACGCTGGCCCAAAAAATGGCCAATATGCGTGAATGCGGCCAGACCGACTGTTGATCCAACCCACAATTTAACCACTATTGCCGCAATCGGCGGCAATAGTGCGTAAAATCACCCGCATTGAAGCGGCACTTGGCCAAAATGCGGTGTAAATTCAGTACCAAGCCTTGTTACCAACACGTTGAGACGATAATCACCTTCGACGCCTAACGTGTGGGACCATCCATGGCCGCAACAATTCTGATTTTGAATGGACCGAACCTCAATCTTTTGGGGCAGCGTGAGCCATCGGTCTATGGCAATCAAACCCTTGCCGATGTGGAAGCTGCCTGTATTGCCTTGGGTGACGAGCATGGTGTGCGCGTAGACACGCTGCAATCCAATGATGAAGGCACGCTGGTTACCGCCATTCAAAATGCGGGGGCTGCAGGCACGCCGGTGGTGTTCAACGCAGGCGCCTACACCCACACGTCGATTGCGCTGCGCGATGCTATCGTCGGCTCGGGCGCAACCGTTATTGAGACACATATTTCAAACGTCCACGCGCGTGAAGACTTCCGCCACACATCGCTTATTGCGCCTGTCTGTGTCGGTGTCATTGCGGGATTGGGGACAACAGGCTATCTGCTGGCGATGAGGGCGCTTATCGAGCGCGGGATCACCGGCCAAAACTGACACTAGAGGGCACTATGGCAGACAAGAAAAACAGCATTGATTCAGGCTTGGTCCAAGATCTGGCAAACATTCTGAATGACACCAGCCTGACCGAGATTGAGGTCGAGCAAGGCGATTTGCGCATTCGCGTGTCGCGCGAGCCAGCGCCGCAAATGTTCAGCCATTCGGCACCTGCGTCGGCTGCCTTCGCTCCCGCGCCAGCCGCTCCCGGCGCAGCCGCTAATTCACCGGCAGAGCCTGCAACTGCTGGTCCACAGGCCGGTGAGTTCACGGCTCCCATGGTCGGCACAGTCTACTACGCCCCAGCGCCGGGCGAGCCGCCCTTTTCAAAAGTCGGCGACAAGGTCAAAGAAGGCCAAACAATGCTGATCATTGAGGCAATGAAGGTGATGAACCAAATTCCTGCGCCCCGCGCGGGCACAATCACCAAATTCCTCGTCGAAGACGGTGACCCCGTTGAATATGGCCAACCCATGCTGGTGATCGAATAACCGCGGAAAGAGTTCCCATGTTTAACAAGGTTCTGATTGCTAACCGCGGCGAAATCGCACTGCGCATTCTGCGCGCATGCCGCGAACTTGGCATTCCCACCGTCGCTGTGCATTCAACGGCTGACGAAGAGGCAATGCACGTTCGGCTGGCCGATGAGAGCGTTTGCATCGGCCCACCGCCATCACGCGACAGCTATCTCAACATCCAGCAAGTCGTTGCAGCATGCGAAGTCACCGGCGCGGACGCTGTGCACCCAGGCTATGGCTTTCTGTCCGAAAACGCCAAATTTGCAGAAATTCTTGAGGCGCACGACATCACCTTTATCGGCCCGACAGCCGAGCACATCCACATGATGGGCGACAAAATCCAGGCCAAGCGCACCGCAAAAGCGCTGGGCATTCCGGTTGTTCCCGGCTCCGATGGCGGCATCACCGATGACGCGGAAGCCAAGCGCGTCGCCGACGAAATCGGCTATCCGGTCATCATCAAAGCGTCTGCCGGTGGTGGTGGACGCGGCATGAAAGTCGCTAAATCCGCCGACGAGCTGTCGATTGCGCTTTCCACCGCGCGCACGGAAGCTGGCGCAGCCTTTGGTGACGATGCTGTTTATATCGAGAAATATCTCAGCAAGCCGCGCCACATTGAGGTGCAGGTCGTCGGTGACGGTAAAGGCAACGCCATCCACCTAGGTGAGCGCGACTGCTCGCTGCAGCGCCGCCACCA